>JAEORY010000019.1 GCA_016840645.1 Candidatus Borrarchaeota archaeon
AAGCTGCTCTAAAAGAAAAACAGATGCAAATCCCTCAATTCCGTATTCCTAGTGCTGAAGTGGCCGTCTCACAACCGTCCTAGAGAAAAAATAACTTTAAAACAAATGAAACAGCGCTTAAAAAAATAAAAGGTAATGAAAATTAACTGCAAAATACCTTTCTCTTTTTCTTTCTGATTGTTTTAGCAATCAAAAAATGAAGAATATTAACCTAAATCTACTCACTTTCCTTTTTTGTAAGAACAAATACCAAAATACAAACCAATGCTAAGATTCCCATGATGGCAGGAATTGCAAAAGGAATGACTTCTCCAAGAATGACGTGACCAAATAAAGTAAACAATGGGACTGATCCAAATGCAGAGTAGAGAGGTGGGGAGATAAGAGATCCTATAATCATCCCGACATCAAAGAACATTTCAATTCGTCCAAATAATTGCCCTCGTCGCGCATGTGGAACTTGGTCTGCTTGTAGAGCGCGTAAAGCTGGCTGACTTACATTAAAACCTACAGACCTAACTCCCATTACACCGGTTACATTTGCAGCTGTTTGAGAGAACGCTGGTATTAATAAAGTCGCTGTTCGCGAGCAGACCATTCCTACACTAATTAGTGGTTTTCTACCAAATTTGTCACTCATTCGTCCAGAGGGATAATTCACAAATATACCACATAAACCTGCTGTAGTAAAGATTATACCGATCTCAAGAGGAATAGCTCCAATTTTATCGGTCAAGTAAATGGGCAATAAAGGCTCAAGGAATGCCCAGCTGAACCCATTTGCAAATGCAGCGAAGAAAAATACGTAGAGGTTTCTTTTCAAATATTTAGGTAATTCTGAGTTTCCTTCACCTGGATTGTCAATCTTCAGGGATGGACCAGGAATTTCGCATGCAGTTCCTTTTCCACGCGTTTCTTGGACACAAAGTCGCACAATGACAAGTGAAAGTAAAGAAAGTACAAAGACTATATAGAATGGGAAGCGAAACGAGTCTGCGAGCGACATATTGAGGGTAGTGAAAGCATAATGTTGCGCTAAACCCCCTAATGCCGGTCCGCCAACCCATCCGAAGTTAGTAAGTGTGAAAAACATGCTAAGTGCTTCTCCTCTTTTCTTAGGTGAGATCTGATCTACCAAACACGCCTCACTTGGCGACCAAACAAAAGCGGAAGCCATTCCCCAGAAGAAATTCAGTACCAGCATGTGTAACCAGTGTGTGATGAAGAACATGACGATCGAAATTAATGCATACCCAAGGGCACCGAGATTGATGATAAGTTTCCTTCCGTATGTATCTGAAAGCCTTCCGGCTCTGTCATTAAATAGAACACGCCCCACAATGAAAGAGGTAACAAGAAAACCGACATGCCAGACTTCCGCACCCAGTTCTATTGCGAACAATGGGAAGTACGGCAAGGTCAATCCAAAGCCAAGATTTACCACAAACGATGAGATTGCTAGAGTGCAGGTACTGACCGTGTATACTCTTTCTTTGATACTAGGTGAAGATTCCATGATAATTCGCCTAAATGATGATGGTATTCTGTAGGTTGATAAAACGAAAGTTAGCCCAGTGTTTTAGACCTTTAAAGTATAAGAGATATAGACCAAGAAAGAGTATCCTTTTTTTAAAGGTTGCGGAGTTTATATAACCTTTCTCGTCCATCTGCCTGTCATTCATTCCCGTCGTTGAAGGCGTCAGACCTCTCGGGTTCATTCTCATGCACAAGAACGTGTTCTACGCGTGATGCGAGGAACATTCCGCCTTGTAGTTCGAGTAGAGAGAGGAGAAAAAAAAGTGGAAGATAATCAGGAAAATCCTTTTAGGAATAAGTATCAAAAAACCACACTTGGTTTTTGGTAGGAGGCTCAGAGATTCTTAAAAACGTACTTGAGCGTACGTAAACTAAAAGGATTTCTACGTAAGTATCTCCATGCCGAACGAATTGCGAAATATTTATCGTAACGTTCACGTATTCGATTAATTTCGTTCTCAGAGTACATTCCTGTAACAACACTGTATAAAGGAGCACGTGACTTGGATTCAATTTCGGGTAAAGGAGTATAATAATCATATCCCTTTAATCCAGCCATTTCTTCAATTTCTGTTCCTGGAAACACATACAAAGTGCTGAATTTAATTTTTGCATCATATTTATGAAAAAGTCGTTTCGCAAATTCAAATGTTCGTTTTTTTGAATCTTCTGTTTCTTGTGGAACACCTACAAGAAAATATAAGTGAGGTGAAATATCCGCCTCTCTTGTCCATTTTATTGCGTTTTCGACTTCTTCACTAGTTTGTTTTTTCTTCAAAAGTGATAAGATCTCTTGATCTGCACTTTCTCCACCATATTTAAGTAATACGCATCCTGAACGATTCATCAAATCAAGAAGTTCAGGTGTAATGCCATGTATGCTTGTTTTTGCGCTCCATTTAATATCTAGTCCTCTACTCAATATCTCATTGCAGATTTGCTCTACCCAATTCTTGTCAATATTAAAAACGAAGTCACCAAATTTGATGCCAGGTCTACGGAATTGTTCATATACTGCTTCTACTTCATCTATAACCTTTTTTGGATCACGTTTTCGCCATTTACGATCCCAGATATTGGATGTACAGAAAGCACAATTAAAAGGACAACCCCGTGATGCAAATACTGTGTAAGCAGGCCAGATACCTCGATGCGAAGAAATATCCATATAATAGTTGTTCATATCAACAAGATCACGAGCTGGCCACGGTATATTGTCTAAATCACTAATCAACTGCCTTGGCGCAGTTCGTACAATAGATCCATTTTGTTTAAAACAAATTCCATCGACTTCTTTCAGTGAATTTCCTTGCTCAATTGTGAATAGCAACTCTACGAATGTTTGTTCTCCTTCTCCTATAACGGATATATCAACAGCTGGATGCTTAGTCAAAGTTTCAGGTGTTCCAGAAGCATGAGCTCCACCAAAAACGATTGGAACGTTAAGTTCTTCTCTACATATTTGAGCAGTTTCTAGCGCTTCATTAATGCCAGTCGTCATACTGGTAATTCCAATTATATCTGCACCTGACTTACAGATTATATTAGGCAAATTGTTCCAAATTTTATCATTGGATACATCAACAATTTGTACTTCATGCCCATTTGCTTGCAAATAACTTGCAAGATACATAAGACCCATCGGCTCTCCAAACACATTCATATATTTATCAGTCGTAAAAAGACGTGACTTGATACGCACTTCTTTAGCATGAAAAACAGGTGGGTTGATTAAAAGTATTTTCAAAAGCAATCCCTTGTCGATTTAAGAATATGTTTCATGTATTTAGCCTCAATAAACTCAAAAATTAAAAACCTTCTCATCAACACATAGAAAAAGACATAAATAACTCAGCTTGCAGTAAACAAGTTTTGAGTAAACATAGGGAACTTAAGGACGGTGAAGGCTAGCGCTTCATTTCCTCTCTCTTTGCACGTTTTGTACTTTTTGCCTTAATTACTTTTGAGCATACTGTACCACGATGATTGAAATTCTTATCGAAATAAACTAAGAGAGCATGCGCAGGATCTTCTTTATTCTTTGATTTATGTAAAAATGTGCCTGAAACAAGTCCACCATCAAACTTTGAGTTTTCGAGAAATTCTTTTTTTGAAAATATAATCGAAACAAAGCAATCACATATTCTACAAAAGACGACGATCTTTTTTTCGTTTTCAGGCATTATTATTACCTTAAACACTTTCAAGCAATAGTTGTCCCATTTGTTCAAAAATAAGCTCAATGTTTTCTCCAGTCTTAGAACTTGTTTTATAGAATGAAGACACTTCATTATTCCTTGCGAGAAACTCATTAATTATTTCAGCATCTATTGTTTGTTCTAAATCAAGCTTTGTTCCGATAAGAATGATCTTTGGATTCGC
Organism: Candidatus Borrarchaeota archaeon; assembly: GCA_016840645.1. Next base: position 3,919 of record JAEORY010000019.1, read on the forward strand.
TGCATTTTTCTTAATGATATCTATCCATTCGTCGAGACCTATTAATGTTGGTAGCCGCGTAAGATCAAAAGCCATAATTACTCCATGTGCGCCTTTGCAATAGGTTGGAAGGATAAATCGAAAGCGTTTTTCTCCACCAAAATCCCATATTTGAAGTTTCAAAATTGAATCATTTATCTCTAGAGTCTTTGTATAGAAGCCAGCTCCAATTGTGACCTTTGTATCAACTGAGAATGTGTTGGTCATATATCTGTTAATCAATGTTGTTTTTCCTGTACCCCCATCGCCTGCTACAATACACTTGAATGTATAACGTGCCATAAATGGAACCTCAACGATACATTTAGACATTCCAAGTTTAAAAATATAAACAAAGTTTTTACGCAATTAAGACTAGTTTTAATTTCTATATCATTCATTACGCTTAAGATGAACACAGCATATCTTTAATAAAAAACTTTTGCACCTATAGAAAAGACAGTCTAAAGAGTTTTGACTACCTTAAAAACTCAAATAAGGCTATGACAAGTATCATAGCGAGATTTTAAAAGAAATAAGAAAAAATAGCGGGGAAAGTGCTCCTACCAAGAAATTTAATTTCAGTTTTCAATAAAGTTCATATTGACGATTAAGGAATCCACGCCAGAGTGTTGGCAATTCATTCATTACTTCTTCAGCAATTGAAGCAACTGTGGAATTGATTTCGGGACTTGAATTCTCTGCATGTAGTTCTACTTCAAGAACCTGAGGCTCTGTGATGGGGCACCCGATTTCAGAAACGATGCAACACGAAGCGTCTGTGACTTCTGTAAGTTCATCCACTATTTTATTACAAATTCTGCGTGCTGCTACATTATACGTTTTGCCCACGTGACTTATAGGATTCTTACCAGCAGCAGCTTCTAGTGTCATAGGTCGCTTTGGAGTAATCAAGCCATTTGAGCGATTACCACGTCCAACCTGGCCATCGTCTCCATGTTCAGCACTCGTACCTGTGCATGTTAGGTAGTAGATTCCTGCAGCGGGATCATCAGCGGTATTCACTTTCACAATAACTTCCTTGTCAGTAATATCAGCAGATTGTCTCAAGACGAGTTCCTTAATATCATCCTTTACGCTCATATAGTGATCTGCATCAGGACATACACTTGAGATGATAGCATTTGCAACAGTAAGTTGTATTTGGTCCCGGCGTCTGACGCCCATGACTTTTATGTCTTCCCCGATTTCCGGGAAGCGATACTTGACTTTTCGTGAGTTAAGAAGTATTTCAGACTCGTATGTTAAGCGCTCTAAATCAGTAAACGGTGCATAACCAACGCCAATGGACGTATCATTTGACCTAGGGATATCCACGCCTTCTTCAAAGTTCCCCACCAAGTCAGTGCTTCCACTTCGAATTTTATAATCAATAATGATATCGCCATCAACATCTAAATGTGGAAGCGTATCAGCGAGCCATCGTTTTGTATGTCGTACAGCAAGTTTCCCAATAGGAACCTGGGATGCTCTGTCTCCTCCGACTATTCCAACTGCCCTTCCGACAAGTAAAAGATATATTGGTTCGATTACTTCGCCTCCGCCGAATCTTGCGTTTGACTGACCCCCGCTAAGGACACATTTATCAACATTGTGATGCATAATTGCTCCAAAAGTATCCAGGTACCATTCAGAGAGTTTAATACTCAACTCTTCTGATGCTCTATCACAAAGTACATCTGGATGCCCTGCACCTTTTCTTTCCACAATTTCTGTCGGTATCTTCGAAACTGGTAAACTATTAGCATATGTAACGTCTAAAACTTCAGGAAATTTCGCCATTTGTATACCTCTTTTGTCATTATATTGACTTCAATTATAAGTATTTGAGAAATGTTGCATTTGATTTCTATGAATCAACCTCTCATTTCTAGTAGGCAATTTCTGAACGCAATTTAAAATTTGCGTTACAACAATTACTATTCGTATGAGTAATTTTTTTAATTCTATCTATTATCGAAAAACATAATGAATTGAAAAATATTTCGGTTTCTGTAAAAACTTCTGTTTGTACCACGTAAAGAATTTCACGTTTATTCGGGATTATCATGTCTCCTCAAGAAGACCCCCCAACTTGCTGGGGGGATGAATTGCATTACTTTTTTCACTTTCACGATACTCCCTAATCTTTAAATACGGTTTTGCAGAGATTCTAAGTAGAATTGAGCTGAGGTAACACTCGCCAGTTCTCACATTCATATCCCGTTCAGGGCAGGAACTGCCCGTAGAGCCTGTTTGACATATCCCGTTGGGGAATGGATGATTCAGGAAACCAGCCTACTCGTAGGGTGGTAGTTCACTACAACAAAAAATAACAAAATGCCACAGAGTTGGTGTTATATATCTGATATGCCATAGTAATACTTTACACCTCGTTTTTTAGGTGATTTAAAAAGAAAAATGTTGGAGGTAAATAAATGGTAGCATCAGATACCGTTTATGTTAGTGAATTTGTCGACTTGATCGGACCTAAAACTGATATGCTTGGCCCCGTGAGAGATGGAGGCGTATTAACAACGGGTACCGAACCAGCGTGTTACGGTCCAATGATCACGCCAGAGATTCGAAGTGGGCATACTATCAGCCGCCCCGTAGCTGTTGAGGGTGCAGTTGTTGGGGACGGGTTAGTTCTCAAAATTAAGAAAATCTCTATCACTTCTAAGGCTTCAGCGTCTGGTACAGAAACTTTCAGAGATGGAAGTTATGTTGGTGACCCATTTGTTGCTAAAAAATGTCCAGGATGTGGAACGATCAATCCTAGTACAAGAATTGAGGGAATTGGTAAGGATGCAATCCGTTGCACCAATTGTGGTACGCCAGTATCTGCGTTTGATGTAACAAATGGCTATACTATGGTGTTTGACGATGGTCATACTGTTGGAGTGACTGTTGACAAAGCCACAGCGGAAGATATAGCTAGAAACGCAAAAGAATATGCAGCAGCACCTGCAGGTTTTACATGCCATTCGATATTGCTTTTAGCTTTGGCAGATACACCAGCCGGCATTATATCTAAGGTACGACCAATGCTAGGAAACTTTGGAACATTACCTGGTGTTGAAATGCCCAGCAGCCATAACGCCGGAGATTTTGGTACGTTTCTTGTAGGAGCTCCTCACGACCATGCTATTACAGCAGAAGATCTAGCGCTACGCACCGATTCGCACATGGACGTCGATACTGTTGGTGAGGGAACAATTGTTATCGCACCTGTTAAAGTGGATGGAGCTGGCATAGTTGTAGGCGATGTACATGCGATGCAGGGTGACGGAGAGATTTCTGGTCACACGACGGACGTCTCTGCTGAGGTCACTATGGGTGTTGAAGTTATTAAGAAATTGGGGAATGATGGCCCGATATTGATACCAAAGATGGAAGATCTACCGCCATTAGCAAGATTGCCTTCTAGTAATGAACTGGAGATCGCGCGATCCGTAGCTAAGAAATATAACCTTAAACTTCAAACCGCAGTTGCCCCTATATCTGTAGTGGGCACAGGTGGAGATCTCAATGCTGCAACAATGAACGGTCTCGAACGAATGGCACAGTTATGCTCTATGGACATAAACGAAGTGAAGAACCGTGTAACTATCACCGGAGGCATTGAAATCGGTCGACTTCCAGGTGTCGTTCACATCTCTAGTCTCGTCCCAATGGCACGTCTGGAACAGATAGGAATCGCTCATCTTGTAAAAGAGCAATACGGTTTGTAGACTTTTTTTCGTAAGGGGCTCAGATCCCCTAATTTTTTTTAAAAAAATGAGATTTTTTACCAGAAGTCAATCTCCCCCCAACAAGTTGAGGGGTCTTCTTGCGGAGAAATGATAAAATCCTGAGAGTTCTGGAGCATTTAAAGACTTTGAGACACTAAATTATAGTGAGCTACCTCGTGCTAAAGCCTCGAGGCTTCCTGCTTCTACGACAGACTCGATCCCCTGGCGGGTTACGGAGGTCTTATCTCCACAGGCTTAACATCCCTACGCCCCGTAGGTACGTCTAACGATGGTGAGGCAATCGGAGTATGCACCTTGTGTGCAAGTGTGCGTATGATCCCTCCAATTGTTATTGATACCTTCCTCATTCCACCTATATAACGTGAGGGAGACCCCTCGATGCAGGTGATGAACGTGAACACCCACTACCGCCATTCATCACCACGCTGAAGCGGTGGTGCTTTCTTGCTTAGCTACTCGTAAAAAAGAAGTTTATGAAGAAAGTAAGTCTTTCTTGATTTGTTTCATTCGATTTTAACTTCGTAAGTGGTAGTACACACTCCAACAGTTTCTGGAGGTTTATCTGTTTTTAACCATTTGAATGTTTTCATTTTGCCTTCAACGTTCTTTAACGCGCCACGAACTAATCCGCCTAGCGGACAAACTGCTTTTTCGCTCGTCTCTATTTTGTATTGTGTATTCGCTGGGCAGAATTTACAACCTTCTATACTAATCGACAAGGTGTCTTTGTTATAATCTACAAAAACCACCTCTACCATTTTGAGATAGTTTTTCAAGAAATCAGCAAATAGCAAAGAAAATTCATCCATGTCCTTGATTTTTACACCTTTGCCTCCAAATCGTTCGCCAACTTTTCTGCATGCACTGTTCAACTCTCTTTGTGGATCCTTAAGAGAAAATAACAATGCATATTGATATTCCTGTAAAAGGGGTTCAGCAAATTCTATTTTTTGCATAGTAGAATCACCTGCATTACTATTTTATTGAAATCAATCATCTACGTGGTGTAAATACTATTATACTTTTACTATCATAAAAACATATTATGAGGGACATAAATAACTCGAAAAAATGGTTATGTGAAGTCCTCAGGCCAAGTAAACGAGTGTTTCTATATAAATTTAACGTATATTACACAAGCGTCCAGTAATTTGAGTATTGGTAATAATCGATCATTAAGAATACTACTAATAATAAGAATTGGTAATAGTTTCAAAAAAAAAGATTGACATTTTTGCTAGAAAAAGAGAGTCTTAACTTTAAGTGAATTAGCGAGATAAAAGAAAAACGTTAGCACTCCCATTTTTTTATAGAATAGTTTTTAATTATCGAAAATTAACTTTTAAGAAATATTAATTCTTATCAGGCATTCTTAGAAGTAGAAAAAATAAAAAAGAAATGTAAGTAAGCAAAATTAGCTTCAAAATGCACTATTCAATAACGATTTCATAACTCGTAGTACAAATCCCAATAGTTCCTGGAGGTTTTTCTGTGGCTTTCCAGCGAAATAACTTTATTTTCCCATCAACATTTTTGAGAGCCCCTCGAAGTAGCCCTCCTAGGGGGCATACTGCACCCTGCTTCTTTTCAATTTTAAATTTAGTGTTCGCTGGACAGAATTTACATCCTTCTATATCAATTGTTAATACATGATTTTCATACTTCACAGAAACGCCATCTGCTATATTGAGATAATCTTTTAGGAAGTCTTGAAAATAACTAGCAAACTCATCTAAAGATGAAACTGGAGTAAGGCGACCTCCAAACCGTTCACCAATAACGCTGCATGCTTTATTTAATTCTCTTTTGGGATCTTTAAGGGAACATAAGAGTGCGAATTGAAATTCCTGTAATAATGGTTCACTATCAAATTCAATCTTTTGCATGTGATTACCACTTTTTTCGTAAATAATGCGATCATCAAAATTGAGCAACAATTTAATGTTTCAATTTAGATATAAACATGATGTTATGGACATATTGGCATGTATCCATGTTCTATCCTTTAAAAAAATGTATTCTTGCGTATTGAATAAGAAAATGCTAGTAGATTCATTTTTTGAATCTACTAGGTCTTCAAACTATTGCCATTACTCTTTAGCGGATTTTAGAATGAGTTTATATGTTCTATAACTTAGCTGGATGACGACCAGCACAAATATGGCACCAAACAAGTACACAAATGACTGCATGAAGCTTTGAACGAGAAGATTTTCTGTGAGAAGTGCCCAAATATTGACTGCATACCCAATCGCGAAAAACCCGATCAAAATTCCTATTATCATCCAATCTTTACGCATTTTTGCCTGTGGAAAGAGGCTTAAAATTTTTCTAACAACTAGTAAACAATAAAGGAACAAAATCAGTCCTAATACTGAAAATGTTGTACCCAATAATACCGTAGAAATTACCTGTATTCTAATCAACTCCTTATAATTTATAGTTCATCTAGTATCTTTTTGCTGTTAATTTTGATTCCAAAAAGTTGTGTAAGAAGCTCTTGGCTTGATATTTTTGGCTTCTCATTTGGTAATATCTCTAACAATTCATTTTCAAATGTATTAAAAATCGAAACATCGCCAGAGAATCCCTTGAGTGATCCAAATTTCTCTAAAAATCTATTTCTTATTAAAAAGATAGATTCCTTTATATTTTCGGTAACTTGCTTTTTATTCGTTCTAATGGCAACAGATATATTATCATCTTTTAAAAAAAGATATTGTCTGTCCTCAAGTCTGATTGCTTCCAAATTACTGCTAAGAACCATTTCGGCGAATTGTTGAATTGCTAAAAGGAGGTTAGTTACAAAATTGGTATCACATTTCTCATCCGTGTAATTATTGTAAAATAGAATTATGCCGTGTGGGTTCATTATGATAAGTTCATCAATCAAAAGAGATCCCCTTTCCGGTAAGTCAGCGTGCGATATAGTTGTTTTTAATACTTTTGAGTTCCTTTGCTAGGTGAATTATACAATCAATCAATAAATACATAAATTTTCTCACAAAATAATGTACAAGTTTGAATCATTTCAAATTTGTATATGTGGCACAAAAGATGAACAAAGAAATGAAGAAAATATATGATCAAGCTGTGCTGTTTCATGGCCACCCTGGTGTTTTCTTGGCCATAGGTATTCGCATGGGTCTCTTAGCCCTGAAATATTTAGATTCCAAAGGACATTTCGAGCTCGAAGCCTTCATTCAAACACGAGAGAGACCTCCCTATAGATGCCTACTTGATGGGATCCAATTTTCAACAGGGTGTACCATTGGAAAAGGAAATCTTAAAATAAAATTCTCTGATAATGGAGATATTTTTGGTCTTTTTAAGACACAATCTGGTAAAAAATTAGAAATTAAGGTTCTATCAGCATTTTTAGAGCATAAAAAGAAGCAAATTAAGGGTATGGATCGATTTAAGATGGACGATGTTGTGAAACAAGTTTTACAAATGGATGAAAAAGAAATATTTCGGGTCTTTACTCCTAAGAGTCGGTCTTAACGGAACTTTTATATTTCCTTTTGATTCTAATGATCGGAGAGAGCTGGCTAAAATTAATGACTCAACCCGTTAAATGGTGATCTATTGGATAACCAAAGTGAATGGCTCATAAAGATACGTTCCCTTAAAGAGTTAAATTCTATCAAACTGTTTCTTGGAACATTTTTAATCTACCTATTCTGCAATAATGGAATTGGATGGAGTTCTGCAAGTGAAAGAACGAGATATGCCCAGATAATGGCATTAGTTCAAGATAATGTACTCTATATAGACCGATTTATTCCAACATTTCCTCATCCACAACTTTGGGATCTCAGTTTATCCCCTAATGGGCATTACTACCCTAATAAGCCACCTGGATTAACTTTTTTAGGATTACCCGTTTTGTTTGCTACCAATATACTAAATATTTCGTTTCCATGGGATGGATGGATTTTAATTTTATTATCTTGCTGTTTTACTTCCTTTGCCGTACTTATGGTATATTTAATGTGCAAAAACACTCTTGGAATGGACGAAAAGGTATCAATCATAACTAGTTTAATTTTTGCATTCGCCACATTTGCGTTCCCTCATTCGGTTACTCTATATTCTAATGTGTTTTCGCAATTTTTTGTAATCTTCTCAACTTACTTTCTCATTAACAAACAGCAAATTGAAAACACCATAGTACGCCTTTTTTTATCAGGAATGGGTATGGGTTTTCTTATTATACTGGATTATCCTAATCTACTTCTAATAGTCCCTATGCTCGTTTATTTATTGAGTAGCAAAAACTGGCGTCTTATATGGGTTTTTTTAATTCCTGTCGGTTTATTTGTAATAGTTTTAGCATGGTATCAATTTGTATGCTTTGGAAGCCCATTTGTAACAACATATACCTATGCAGTTACTCATAGTGATGTGTCAACAGGATTCAACAACCCGCTGCAACGAGGTCTGATAGGTCTTCTAATTACGCCACGAAGAGGTCTTTTTCTTTATTCACCAATATTACTCTTCAGCTTGTATGGTCTTGTTAAGATGGTGCAAAACAAATCTGAAAGAAAGGAGGCACTATTGTTCATTTCATTATTCCTGATTTTGCTTGTTTTCTTTGCATTACAGAAATATTCAAGCGGCTGGATTTTTGGCTCAAGAAGACTTACCCCAGTGTTACCTCTCTTTGTATTGTTTACGGGCAAAGTATTGACACTACCAAAAGACGAGGTATTTAGCTTTTTGCCATGGAATAACGCCAGAAGTTTTTTAGAAAGGCACGGAAATGTAGTTTTTTGGACTGTTTTCGGAATCCTGCTATCTATAAGTATCGGAATTAATACAATTGGCGCTATAACGGATGTACACCCAACAAATACTACTTATTTTGACCATAATATTGAACTTTTGCTTGCTGGCCAGATTTCTGGCTTTATTTGGAATTTTTCGCCGCTACTAGGATTCGCTATAATTCTTCCAGCAATAATACTAATTAGTTCTACATTGTATAAAGTCTATCAAAAACCCTTATCTACTTTGAATCTAAGATCTCCTTAGGGAAAATGTTTTGTTTCGATATTTCGACGATCGGAATTGATCTCCGGTTTGGATCTATTAGCAACTGGTTTGAAAAAGTAATGTTTCCAGACATTAAGTCATACACAACAAAGTTTTCATTGATTGCTTCAGGTAATTCGATATAGTAAAAAATCGTCTCCTTGAATCCTGGTTGGGATTGGAAATATATATGCCTTCCAGCAAAATCTATATGCAAAAGTAACGGCGCTCTAGAACTTACCATTGCTCTGATCATATTATCAAGATCTGAAAATTCAACATATTTAACATATTTCATTTTATCTTCGTTTTCATTAGAATTTTCTTCATCCATTTATTTCACCTTTCATACTCTTAAACGATTGTTACAGAAACTTGACATCCTTTTTCTTCATTAAAAAATAGTATACGGCTTGTTATTGCAAATTCTTCTATAAATACATACCTTATATGATCATGTCACGAGTTAAAAAAATTGATAAAAAAGGAGAATGGCGTAGTTGCACTACATTTAACTTGCTGATCCTTCACCAGCGTATATACTAAATTTCAGCTCATAGCGGATCAGTTTAATTTCAAATATTGATATATATTTGAGCAAATACAGATTTCTTGATCTGAATGCAAAGAAGTCTCTAGATCTATTTTCTGATGGTTATTTCCTCTGCATTATAGCCCTCAGCTTCTAGAAGCTCTGGAAGATCATTACGCCAATCGCCTTGAAGTTCAATAATAAGTTCTTGATTAACTTCGGTTACTGTACCTCCGCAACCCAGCGTCTTTTTCAATTTTTTCGCTATTTGTTTGAGCTTATTTTTTGAAATTCCAAAACCAGAAAGGAGAGTGACCTTTTTCCCATATTTGCGTCTAACTATGCTAATTCTCAATGCCTGTTTTTCTTTATCTAATTCTGCTAGAATATCATCCATTTCAAAAGCTATTTTCGTTCACCTTGTTTCTTAGTATCAACCGCCTAAGGTCGAGTTTTGAAGTCATATTTCTATCTTTTGCCTTATAAGGTTAATCATTTACAAATATGAATCTACTCGCCAGTTAAGTTATAAGTCAAAATAAGGTTTAGTTATCAGTATAGATGTCAAAATAGCGTTTCTGTGATTCAAATCATATTTGTGATGGAAGACTATGGACTCTATTGCAAAGGACAACGTTTTAAAAATATTTACTCTAAAAGAGGATTCTTCTTTTTACATTGTCGTTCAATCTTTGCTTGCTTTGTTTGAATATCATCTTTATAAATCAAAAAAACTTCAAACCATTTTTACTGAATGGAAACTGCATTCCAAAGGAAAATTACCGAAAACAATACCTCGCACATGGAAAAATATAACAAAAGATGTGGGTTTGAAGAATGAAAGTAAGCAAAAAACGCTTTTTTGTATTGAAACCTTACTCGTTATGCTATTCAAATCCATTCTAGCGATTTTCTCACAGAAATACAAATTACCTTTTTCTCAAGCATCTTTCGCTTCTAAAAAGCAATCTTTTACTGATATCGTGCAATTCATTAACGAAATAGATACTCATCTTCTCTATAGTGAACCCTACGAAAAACAATTCGATTGGTGGTTTGAACCTTTTGAAAAATTCGAAAACGAAAAAGCCGCACCCGAAAGAATGGTATCTCATTTAGAGAAATTGAGAACTGGTTTAAGTAACATGATGAAGTTCTTAGAAGAAATATCTTTATCTCAAGAAACTGACATTTTTGGTGAACTTTATCAACATATAATAGATAGACAGATTCGAAAAAACTTAGGAGAGTTTTATACACCATTATCTGTAGTTAAAATTATTCTAGATAGTGTCGGTTATCTAAAAGGGAATCAACTGAACAAGAAGATATTATTAGATCCTGCATGTGGCAGTGGAGTTTTTCTAATAGAGGCTTTGAAACGATATATCTCAGATGTGATAGAAGATGCTGAATTATTAGGATGGTCTCAAGTTTTAGAAGAGTTATGTAATTGCTCAAAGATTCTAGGTCTTGATATTAATCCCTTTTCTTGTCTTATGACAAAAATAAGGTTTGCACTTGAACTATTGCCTTATTATAGAAAGGCACTTCAAGAAAAACCATCCTTCGTATTTCCAAAACCTCCGATATTCAGTTCTAATTTTCTGATTGAATCAGGACTTGATGAAAACTCTTTTGATTACATCATAGGAAATCCTCCGTATGTTGGCGTGACACAAATACCCAAAGAAGAAAGAAAAATCTATCAGAAAAAATTCAAGACAGCAAAAGGACGCCTAAATTTATATATCCTCTTTATAGAACGAGCAATCGATCTATTAAAGCCTGATGGAATGCTTGGATTTCTTTTATCAACCGCTTTTATGGTTTATAGTGGATATGGGAGAGCATTGCGTGAATATATATTAGAAAAGTGTCGCATCAAAAAAATGATTAACCTCGCATTATGTGAATCGGTATTTAAACAGGACGTTAGTGTAGGAATTTATATTTTCCAAAAGACAAAGACTAATAAAAAGGTCGATCCGATAACTTCAGTTGTTCTCAAGACAAATGATTTACACTCGTTAAGTTCTATACCCTCTACTGAGAAAGAAACACCAAAACATATCGTAATGATGTTCCCTCAATCTTTCTTTTCCATGACGCAAGAAAACATCTTTTCTCCATTTTTAGGCAACAAATATCATTCAATTATTAAAAAGATGGAAGATGGGATAACTGTATTGGGAGATCTTTTTAAGATTGAGCAATGCATACGAATTGGAAGTTCGGAGACGCGAAAATTAGTTCTAATCAGTGAAGAACAGTATAAATCTTTATCATTATTACAACAAAAACGCCATCGAAGAATTATTAATGGCTTAGACTTAGAACGATACAGAATTAACTGGAAACATATATATCTTAAATATGAGCCAGAAACAGATGACGAAAGGCTCTACTTATCTAAAAACCCATCCATTTTCGAGAGAGAGAAACTTTTTTTCAGAAATACAAGTAAATACCTAACAACGGCGTATGATGGTGGAGGGAATTCCTCAAAATTAGACCACGAAAAGTATTATTATGCGCTTAATACACTTTATCTGCTTTTCTTGAATGCTGAAAATGAAAAGAACCGAAATGACTTTTTAATAAAATACGCCTTAGCCTATTTAAACTCTCCATTAGCCGAATTTTATTATCGAGTAATGTATTGGGGGCTGCTAATTCCTGGTGGAAGTATGAAGTATAGGGAATGTATTAAATACCTCCCATTTAAATTACCGGAAACCTCTAAAGAAGAAAATATCATTAGGAATATTGTAGGTAATGTTGATAAAATACTTGAAGCACAACCCTTTCACAGTCCTGATATCGATTACAGTCTACTAAAGAGAATCAATCAATCATTGTTTAACTTGTATAATTTTAATTCATTGGAAATTGAACAGATCAACAGATTTTTGACAGATTTCTGTCCATCTTGTCCTGCTGAAACTAAGTCAAAGATAAAGCTATTAGAAAAATGATATGTAGCAAAAATTCTGGTTTTTTCTCGAAATATAGAAAAATAAAAAAGAAATTGGTGAATTTTTCACATGTATCATTGTTTTAGACTTTAGCAGCTTGCTCCGCATTTGCAGGCAGTTGCTGTTTTCTTTCTGATCTTTTTCATAATAGTCACCAAAAAAACTATGATTTATTGTTTGTACCTATAAAGTGCTTTTTCTTTAAAAAGTTTTGTAAAACGCCACTTTTCAATATTACGGATTATAAGATTGCGTAATACTCAAGTTATTTACATCTACAGACACATTAGATATTACGCAATGAGAACTCAGTAATACTCAAACCAAATTGAATGAAAAGTGAGTGAATTTTAAGAACTGCCTTTTAATTGCGTCAGTGAATAATTCTTTCAATTCGAAACAACAAGGTTAAAAAGAAAATTTCTGATACTAAGGAAACGTTAAATAGTTATGGAGGGTATTGAATGAAATTATTCCACTACGACCAAGTAGAATTAGTAAAAGCTGAACAAGGTGCAAAGGATACTTATGTTCGCTGGTTGATCTCAAAAGAAAAAGATGCCGCAAAAAGGTTTGCAATGCGATTATTTGAATTGAAACCAGGTGGTAGTTCACCCTTTCATGAGCATGGCTGGGAGCACGAAGTGTTTATTATTGAAGGTAGCGGCACTGTTACATTCCCTGACGGAAATAAAAAACCGCTTAAACCATGGGATGTTGTTTGGATACCAGAAAACGAAGAACATAACTTCCAAGCTGGAGAGAATGGCCTTAAGTTTATTTGCTTGATTCCTTATCTTTGAAAAACTCTCGGTGTTAAACGCTGAAAAGCGGTCATCAGATCAATACATTTCTTTTTTCAATATAATTTAAAGATAAGATTGACAAAATCAATTTCAGTTTATGCAATTATATGCTAGTGACATGCTTTTCTATAGAAATTAATTTATAACTAAGAAGGCGCTGTAATATTGGAAACACTTCAAAAGAGGACGTTTTGAGGTCTTTTGAAAGTTCATCTAAAGAAGAGTCTCCCTCAATAAGTCGCGAAACAATTTCCTCTCTTAAATCCAAATTAATAAATGGGTAATAATCGAGAAATCCTTGTTGATCTGATATATAAACAGGTTTCATAATTGCTTGTGTTTGAACGATCTGCTTATTTTCATTCATTTCATCTGTTTGAAGAACCGAATCAAGAAAATTGTATAACTCTTTAAATTCTTCCCCCATTATTTGACCTGTATTTCTAATTTTACTTACAATGCTGCTTTTAATTCGTTGAACTAAAGGTTCGATCTCTTTAAAGAAAAACCATTCAAACTCTGATTCAACAAAAACGGAAATGGTCGCGGGTATCAGACTTTCTGTTCCATTTTCTTCGTGTGGATGCAGAAAATAGTAAACAAGGACTGTAAGTTCAGGAAATTGAAGTATTGATGCTCCTTCATAATCTATAGAAAGATCTAATGTCGTTAAAACCAGAGTTGTCGATTTTATAATTATTTTATGAATTAGATTTTCCTCTAATGTCGAGGGGTAAACATATGACGGCTTTAGGTCTCCTTTCAATTCAGAGTGTGTAAAGATAATCCCACGAGTCATTTCAGTCTATATCCTCAATCAACTACTAATTTTATCAATTCTTCTTTTTCAATACACTGAAAAAGGCAAATACTGTTTTCTGTTATATATAACCTTCATTTGATTTTTAGAGTTACTATAGGTACATTTCGAGCAACAACAATTACTATAATGTTAATTTTACAAACTTGTGACTATTATATGTTACTGTTTCTATCTTTGTTACATGTTTTTGACTAGTTGTGTATTATTCTTTAATTCTCAAAATTCAATAAGACTATTGTATAGCACATAATTCAATACTTAGTAGATTAGATGCTATCCTAAAATGGAAAAAACCCTGATTAGAATAAAAAAAAAGTAAAGAAAGTTACCGCATTCTAAGAATTTCAGCAGTATTTTTCTTCGAGATCATACGAGATGGAATCCATGCTCCAATAGCACCTATTATAATTGATGCAACGATCACTAATCCCAGTTCCAGCCAAGGGATATACAGCGGTAATGGTTGTTCAGTGAATATGGACTGTTGTGCAATTAACGAAAGCCCTGTGAAATATCCTACAAAAGTACCTGATAGGCCAGCTGCCATCGTCAGGATTATGGACTCAAACATAAATATATTGGTTATGTGTTTGCGTTTAAGTCCTACGCTTTTCATAATTCCGATTTCTCGAATACTCTCTTGGATCGTAGTATAACTACTTGCTGTGAGTCCAAATAGAGCTATGATCATACCAAATCCCAGTGCTATCGTAAAGAACAATTGGAGGGTTGCAAGACTTCGTTGTACCTCTTCTATTTCTTCCACAACGACTATGACGTTTAATTCTTCCCTTGCTGAATAAGATTGTCTAAGGGTTCTAGCGACATTTCTTGAAGCCTCTGGAGTAGTCGTTTGTATTAACAGTCTATCGACTGGTTCGACGTAATCCTCTAGTTCCTCGCTATCGGTTCTATCGATATCCTGTCCCTCATAGAGGTTAAAGATCAAAGCGTAAGTAGTTTGAGATACCAAAACGTCACTAAAACCTGACTCTCTCTCTTGAAAGCCTGAGAAGGCAGGCATATCACTAGCAAGTGCGACAACAGTAAGCTCAGTAGTGAAAACGTCTCTTCCTGTAGCTAGATTTCTAGCGGATTCGATGCGGACTTTTTCTCCAACATGAACCTGAAGTCTTTTTGCTGCACCTTCGGATATGATAGTAGTATTTTCCACCTCATTAATTGCTTTAAAGGCTTGGACGTCCCCTTCTGTAAATCTGGCGAGATCAAAGTACGTTTTATTTGGAAAATCAGCATCTACTGCATATACGCTTGCGCTTACATCTTCAAACAGTATCAGGTCACCCATTCTAACCGATGAAGACCCATTAGGATGATTTTCATGACTTACTCGTGTAATATCTACTACACCATTTATCTCTTTAATCTCAGGGACAAGCTCTGTGTCGTTTATCCAGATTGGAATATTGCTGCTTGTAGTGCCGGGTCCAAATCCTCCTCCTCCAAATCCTGCACCTTGTACTGAACTTGTGGTCGATACAAGAGCTAAATCTGTTCCAACTTCAGCTCGTACAGCATCTACATTGTACAGTGTCTGCACAGTTAGCATCGTTGAAAGGAACAGAATGAATGCAATTGAAACACTATACATAATAGCGGTTAATGTATTTCTTCTGCGGTGTTTTTTAAGGTACATTGCGACAACGTCATTAATTCGGCGAGTGAATGGGCGAATTATTCGTACAAGTAACTTTTCTACGCTTGGAACTAAGCCACCAAGGCCAATCAGGTCAAATCCTAATAACAAGGCAAGCATCATTCCAAGGAATAATGTCCCGATCACCGACAGATCTCCAGTAATAAAGGCGGTAGGAAATACGAAGAAAACAAATCCCGAGACACCCGAAATAATAATGCCATAAAAAATCAAACCACGACTGACGCCTCTCTCTCTTTTTACACTTTGCTTGGTAGGGTTTCCCCGCATAGGCGTTAGGGAATCGACAATGTCAACCCGAGTGACTTTCATCGCGGGATAAATGGAACTAATTAGACCTACTGCAATTCCTGCGACTATACTTGTTGCTATTGTCGTGGGTGTGACAATAATCTGCAATGTTACAGATCCAACAAGAAATTGAAGACCTCCAGCCGTTAATATAGAGAGAAGTCCTATACTCAACAGAAATCCAATAACGACTCCGACAACTGTGCCTAAAACGGCTATTATTACCGCTTCTAATATGACAAGGCGATATATGTGCTTCTTCTTTGCTCCGAGAGCCATAAATAGACCAAAATCATGCGTCTTCTCTTCAACCGAGATTGTTAAAAGACTGTACATTAGCACACAAGAAATGACAAGTGAGATTACTGCTACCATTCCAAGGATGATTCTAATAAAGACCCCTTGTTGATCGAGCTGCTGCAATTCGTCAGTAATCGGTAACTCCACGTTGTATTCATAACCCACTGCGTCTTGTATTCGTGTTCCCAATTTTACGGTCCTTGAAACTGTCGCGTCAATTTCGCGAATATCATATAGAAAATCTCTATTTTCAAAAACGCCTACAAGTTCGGTAACATATTTGCTTGATCTTAAAAGATCTCTTGCTGCCCACAGTCCGACTATCATTGCGTTATCATCAGAATCTGCCA
>JAEORY010000450.1 GCA_016840645.1 Candidatus Borrarchaeota archaeon
AAAATCGTAAAAATTAAGTCTCTATAATTGAATCAATTTTGAGGTAACATAATCACAGTCTATTAGATTTTAATACTATGGTCACACATCTGCGCAACTCTCCGAAGCAACTCTATAATGCCTCCTTCCCATATTCTAGTTTCAGTTGAATCAATCCCAACTCCTCCGTTACAATATTCATCCCCAAATGTACAAACCAACGCTGATTTTACATTCAGCTTGGCCATTACTTCTCGCTCTGGGGATGTACCCAAATCTTTCCTATTTTTCACATAGATCAGACCTTTGTTCCTTCTATTTAGTTTAGAAGCTTTAATAAAATCTTTGATTCTTGACCCCTTCAGGATATCAACAGATGGGCGTGTTATGTCCGTTGCCCATTTCCACATCTTACTTATAGTGCCAGAATCTTTATCGATTCCAAATACATAGGCTTCCTCAGCTTGGGCAAACCTACAAATATCTGGCAACATCTTATCCATAACAGTGTCTATATCTTCTCCTCTGAGGACAGCTTCACTCATTCTCAGTAGAAGCTTTGTGGAGTATAGTTCATTCGCCCAGTCAGAAACATCATACATGGTCACAATCATGAAATCCCTACTTTCTGGATGCGACAGTAACCGAATGTCATAAGATGTTCTTCCGAGCGAAATTGTATCTAGTTTAATGTAGTCCTCTTGATCGCTAGAAATTTTCTGGATAGCTCGCTGGATTAAGATACTAACTTTTGGTGTTGTGGCAATATCGAATATATTATCTATATTGGAATCTAGAACAATATTTTGGAATGAGGGTGTTTCATAGACAAAGTTGCCATCCTTATCTATCACCCCAACACAAATATTCTCTAGTTCCTCGATCAA
Organism: Candidatus Borrarchaeota archaeon; assembly: GCA_016840645.1. Next base: position 867 of record JAEORY010000450.1, read on the forward strand.
TCCTTCTAAAAATTTACCATGCATCATAAGTTTACCCCCCAACAAAAAATGGTTTAACTTACTGAAAAATAAGCCAAATCTCTATATCACTAATTAATATATATAGATACCTCCAATTTAAAATTATTGAGAATATCCGAAATTCTTAGAACAAAATACAAACGATACAGTTGATTTACGAAAACAGCTAATTTCTACTGAAACATTATTAAGGAGGATGTAAACAATGGGTATGAAAAATAGCTTCACAAACGCTGCAACAAATATCTTGACTAGAAATTTCGGTGGGACGACAGTCGGGGTAGCAGAGCCTTATCTTACTGGAACTCACTTCGTTTGGTTCGATAAAATTCCAGCAGATTTAATCTCTACAATCTCAGACCTGAACGGTACTAGTGGCCTCTCAACCGCAGGTGAGGTTCAAAGCCTTCTAGCGGGTGCTTGTTATTCAGTTACTCCACCAGGTGGTACACTGAATAAAGTTGAGTTCACTGGTCTAGGTGGAATCAAATTCTCAGTTCCTGGAAACATCGATTATGGAAATACTGTTTCTGTTAAATTCCTAGAATTCAGCGGAACCCCAATTCTCGATATTTTCCATGGTTGGGTCAAGATGATAAGAGACTATCGAACTGGTACTTCTTCACTGGAAGCTGGAGCTGAAAGATCTGGTTATAGGAAGAATAAATATGCTTGTGTAATGTTCTATTGGACGACAGCACCAGATGGTAAGACTGTAGAGTATTATGCATGCTATGACGGAGTATTCCCTTCAAAAGATCCGCAAGATTTATTCTCAAGTGATGTTGAGACAGTCGGTCGTCTTGATGTTGAGATTGAATTCAACGTGGACTATATCTGGCATGAGGGTTGGGTAAAAGACAAGTGTCAGAGCTTAGCAGATTCCTTTGCTTCTGGTGGTGGTGGAAGAGCTACCTGGGAAAATATCCAGACTATGGGCGAGGCTTATAAATAAAAGTTAATTAATTTGGGGGTGGGGAACTGCCCCCTATTTTTATTTCGGAGGAAAAATTCAATGGAATTAAAGACGATGAAAAGGATTACTGGAGAAATCGTAAAGGGTTCTGAGATGAGTACGAAAGCTAAGATCCAGTTATTCAATTATATCAAGGAAGCCACAGTGCATCAAATCATTGCTCTACTGCTAGATGGTACAATTGTCAATCCCGATGAAGAAGCCCAAGAAATACTTGAGTCTAGATTCTTAGAGTCTGATATCTTAGATTTCCTAGATGCAAAGGAAGCAGAATTTAAAAAAAAGTAAATAACGAGGCAATGGTAGCTGGTGCCTTAGCTACATTTCTAGTCGGTTTCACAATCAATTCTGCACCAATCACGGATATAAAAAGACGAGCTAACCGTAAGTGTGCTGGTCTGATATTTAAAGATAGAGCTAGATGTCAGGCTGAGTATAAGGTTAACGCATTCGAAGAACTCAATAAAGAAATGGAAAACAACAAAGAAAAAGAATGTGACAAGTCTGATAATCCAGCGAGATGTAAAAAAGTCATAGAAAAAAATATAAAATTTATAGAAAAATTGATTGCCAAAGAAAACCTAGTTTTAAGAAGAACCAAAAAGTAGAAAAAGAAAAGAAAGGAGATCAACATGTTTAAAGGATTTAATGTGCCAATGGCTGAGTATGAAGTTATCACACCTCATACTGGCTTATCTTTCCACCTTCGATCTTTAAGTGTCAGGGAAGAAGAAAGATTGAAGGGGAGTTTAATCACACCCGCTAAAATAACAGAACATCTGAACCGATGCATTTTTGATGCAATTACGAAACGACCTAAAGAGATCAAAGACTACAATGATTACTTGATGAAGTTGTCTATCAAAGACAGAGACTCACTTTTATACGGACTGTATCATATCACCTATGAAGAAGTTAGAAATTATGACATACGATGTACAGAATGCACTAAGATGTATCCTGTCACGGTACAAGCCTCTAACACCTTCAATATCATTCCATACCCAGGTGATGACATCCTATCAAAAAGAATTACTGTAGAGTTACCAAGGACTGAGGGGGTCTCTGCCATTGTGAAACAACCATCACTAATGGATGAACTGACGTCTTCAAAAACTTTATCATCAGCCCCAGATGTTAGTTTGGAGCTTGGAACCGAGACACTAATTATTGATAGGTTTATTCAAGTGAGGGAAGATGGAACAGAAGAGGTGTATGATGAAAGAGGTGATATCATCGATGCTTACAAGTCTCTACCTGCGAAAGACAAACGAACAATTTATGAAGCATACACAGAAAATCTTGGTAAGTATGGAATTGAATTAAAAATGAAATCATATTGTACCCACTGCGGGTTTGAGGAGATAGTCGATATAGATCTCATCGACCAGTTTTTTCGCATGGTATATGTCTCCTAATGATGTTGATGAGTACAGAAAGAATGTCGCTGAAACCATCTTCGCCTGTATGGAATTAAGTAAACAATCTTACCTTGAAATAATAGAGATGCCTGTTAAAAGATTGCACGACTATCTAAAATGGAAAGATAAACTGGAAGAAGAAAAACAAAAAATCATGGAGGAAGAAGCCTCCAAAATATAGGATAATTATGGCTAATTTCTTAAAAAGATTCAAAGAAAGTTCCATTGGTTCTGATGATAAGTTGTCCGACTATTCATCGAGAATCAGTGCCAAAGGAGATTTTGGCCGAATTACTGACTTCAATGTTATTGTTACGTCATGGAGTAATATCCTAATGACTCCAAGAAGAACTTGGACTTGGGATCCGCTCTATGGAAGCAATCTTTATAAATATGTATTCGAACCAGCAGACAAAGAAACGCAAACAAAAATAAGAGATGAAGTAATGGATTCTCTACATAAATATGACCCCAGAGCTAGGATTCTGGATGTATCTATTCAATTCTTATCGAATAAAAAAGGGTTCAACGTGACGGTCACAGCCGAACTCGATGAAGAATATGGAGAAATAACAGCAACAATTGATGAATCTTCCTACTTCGACTTCTTGAGGACTTAATGATGTTTGATAGAAAATTGTTAGAACTTTCCTGTAAAGCAAGT
>JAEORY010000451.1 GCA_016840645.1 Candidatus Borrarchaeota archaeon
TGAAGTGCTATTTTTGCAACATTGATGCTTGGAGGAATAGGTGCCGTACCAGCTACAGGAAATATTGCAACGAGGATGATAGCAGATATTTATGGTTCCTTTGTTCAAAACGACTTCGAAAAAGCAAGAGAGTTACAATTGAAAGTATTACCTCTTGACAACTTTATTACTGGTCCAAATGGTCATGGAATCCCCGCAATCAAAGCAGGTATGGACATGTTAGATTTAGATCTTCAAGCGGGCACCCCTCGAAGTCCGTTACTTCCAATAACTGATAAAGTTAAAAATGAGTTAGGAAACATTCTCCAATCTATAGGTCTGATAGACAACCAATAATCTTTCGAACCGTTATTTCCGCAACTTTAAAATGAAGCCTCATCATTGTATAATATTAAGGTAATACACCCATTATGACGTTTGTAGTTTCCAATTTGCTGCATCTTGTGCGCGCAACTTAGGTGAAATAATTGTGACTCAGAGTCAAGTACCAACTCGGATCCTCATGTTTACGTCCCCAGATTGTGCTTATTGTCCTTCAGTTGAGAAACTTTTACAGCGCACAATAGGTTTTGGAAGTGCAGCATTTGCTCACGTCTCTACAATAGATATTACTGAGAATCCTGAGCTAAAGACAAGGTATAAAATTAAATCACTGCCTACTTTGATAATAAATGATGAAAAGGTTCTTAGCGGTCAGATCACCGAGGGCGAAGTTCAGAATGTGCTCTGGAACAAATTGGTTACGACGATTTTAGAACGCGAAAAATCGTATGATATGCGAAAAGAAACTATGCTAGCAATCACAACCAATACACTTTCTTCAGCGCTCGAACTTCAACTTGTTCGACCAAGCATTGGAGACTATACTCATATTGGAGCACTGCAGAAAACAACTTTTTCAATATTAGGGTTAGATGTTTTAGCAACACGCTTATTTTATGAAGCAGGTAAAGATTTGGGCTTATATGGTGCAGATTCTCACCTCCTCTTAAGTTTAAATCCTAAAATCGGAGCTGAAATCAGATCTATCGAAAAACGCTTTAAGTACGTGATCGACGGGATACGTATTTTCTTTAATAGACAAACCAGTAATCTCCCCACGTATTTCAGCGATAGAGTTGATATAATTAGCCTAGAGGATGATGAAGCCGTGATCCGTGTCTATGAAACTGCATCTTCTACAGAAGCTATGGACATTGGTGAACCTCTTTGTCATTTCACTGCTGGCGAAATGGCAGGCATGATCGAAGCGTTACTTGCAGAAAGTGTTACAGTTCGAGAAACGGCATGTTGGGGTACTGGAAACCCATATTGCGAGTTTTACATAAAACTTGCTGGAGAAAAAGAGAAGCCTTATCCTTTACCAAAAAAACGCAAAGATAGACCTGAAAGATTTAAGCAACTGATTGATCGCTCAATGCGTCTTGCTTATGATTCTATCTTCATGAAAAGAAAACTGCGTCCAAATACAGGAGATTACCTGCACCTTGGGGTGCTCCAACAACAACTTACATCACTTAAACTCTCTGATCCGTTTACAGGAAGTTTACTTTACGCAGCAGGACACCAACAAGGTTTAAATAGCCCTGAAATTGAATTTATTAACCGAATTAAAAATAAATCTGCTGAAATTGGGGAAATGGAGTTCTTAGAGGCTTTGAAAGTCTTACGAAACTTCTACAATCACCCAAGCTCATTTCTATCACGTGAACATGGCAAGGTTCGTTCACAAAATTTACGAAAAGACAGTGCCTCGCTTATAATCTATGAACTCGCTTCTGCTACTGCAACTCCAAATGCTGGGGTTAATTTTTGTGATTTCGAAACCGGTAAAATTGCTGGTCTTTTTGAACGATTAACTGGACAAAATATTGTTGCCAACGAATCAAAATGCTGGGGTTTAGGTAATAATTTTTGTGAATTTGACGTCAGCAAAGTGGACTGAAATTCTTATCCTTTAGACAATTTTAATCCTATAGACCGTGATTTCTGATAAATACGCAACTATTTTTGATGATTAAATTCTTAAGTGCACGCCTTAATCATTTCACTATATTTCATCACAATTATCTAGTAGCTTGAGGTGAATGTCATTGACAGAAGGTGAAACTAAAGATGTTTACATTAGCCCATTCATTCAGCAAATCACTGGTGAGGTTAATTTACCGCAAAAAGTCTACATTTTTGACACAACTCTCCGTGATGGAGAGCAAACTCCTGGTGTTGCACTTACAATTGATGAGAAATTGCAGATTGCACAGGCTTTAGATGAACTTGGTGTAGATGTTATCGAAGCAGGTATGCCTATTGTAAGTTCTGGTGAAAAAGAATCCGTTAGAAAAATAAAGCAATTAGGTCTAAATGCCGAGATTGCAGGATTAGCACGTACTCGAAACTCAGATTTAGATGCACTTCAAGACTGTGAAGTAGATATTGCGCATATTTTCATAGCTACATCTGACTTGCATCTTCAGTATAAACTACGCATGACCCAACAACAAGTTATTGAAGAGATTGTAAACTCAGTAACTTATGCACAGGAATTAGGATTTAAAGGAATTGAATATAGCGCTGAAGACGCAACTCGTACTGATCTTGACTTTCTGGTGAAAGCTTATACGACTGCCGTGTCTGCCGGTGCTGACCGAATTAATATCCCCGACACTGTCGGAACAATAACACCTCGTGCTTACGGAGCCCTTACAAAAAATCTTACTGAGGCTGTTAGAGCAATAAATAAAGATGTCAGAATCAGTTTGCATTGCCATAATGATTTCGGGCTCGCTGTAGCGAACTCTCTTGCAGGAATTGAAGTCGGTGCGAATCAGGTTCACGTCACAGTAAATGGCATCGGTGAACGGGCTGGTAACGCCTCACTTGAAGAAATTGTCATGTCCCTTTATGCTTTGTATGGAGTTCCTACGAATATTAAATTAAAACTGCTCTATAAAACGTCGAAACTGGTTGAAAAACTAACTCAAGTACCGATTTCTCCTTGCCAACCCTTCATTGGCGATAATACCTTCCGTCATGAGAGTGGCATACATGCACATGCTGCACTAGCACATCCACGAACATACGAACCCATTACCCCTGAACTCATTGGAAAACGAAAGGATAGTGAACTTGCAGTTAAAGGCGTCGTAATTGGAAAGCATTCTGGAGCACATTCTATTCAGGAGAAACTAAAAACATTTGGCATAGAAACAACTCGCGAGCAAACAGCTGAAATTCTTGAACGAATAAAAGAAATTGGCGATAAGGGAAAGCGAGTTACAGATTTCCATTTAAGAACTATAGCAGAATCAGTCATTGGAAGAATTGCTGAACCAATTCTTGACTTAAAGGAGTTAACTGTTGTCACAGGCTTGCATATCACGCCCTCAGCTACAGTAAAATTACGGATTAAGCAAAATAGTTCATTTATCGAAAAAGTCGCCTCTGATATAGGAGTGGGTCCGGTTGATGCTGCTTGTAACGCACTTCAATCAGCCTTTAAAGATATTGTTAAAGATTTTGGCGATATCAAACTGGAAAAATTTAGTATGGATGCAATAGAAGCAAATACTGATGCTTTCGCTACAGTTCATGTTAGAGTTTCTGATGAACAGGGATTTGTGACGGATGCAAGCGCATCAAAAGAAGACATCGTTGTAGCTAGTATTGAAGCTCTTGTCAATGGCTTTAATCGCCTCTTATATAAGCGACGTGAAAGTTAAAAAGAAAAAAAATGTTACTTAAAAAAGGAAAAAATTGAATGGGTTTTTTGTATCTCACTTTTCTTCGGACGATGGCTTTTTACTAGTTTTTTTAGAACTTGCTTTAGTTTCCTTTGGTGGTACTTTTTTAAGTTCCTCTTCCATTTCTGCAATATCTCCAGTGTCCTCAGGTAACTCCTCTGGAACTTCTTCTATCGCTTCCATCGCATATTTCTCGCGTTGCTTTT
>JAEORY010000452.1 GCA_016840645.1 Candidatus Borrarchaeota archaeon
ATAGCCTATTTGAAAGTCAACCTTAGTTTTGTTGAAGCCCTTGTTCGAGCCATTGGCTGTAACTGGCTGGTATGTCTGGCTGTATGGATGGCCCTGGCAGCTCGACAGACTGTGGGCAAGATATTCGCCATATACTTCCCTATCATGGCATTCGTTGCCATAGGCTTTGAGCACGTGGTGGCCAACATGTATTTTATTCCTGCTGGCATATTTCTGCATAACTGGGCAGGAATTGCTGCTCCAGCAGCATTTGATCCTGCATCACTCAACTGGATCAGTTTCCTGTGGAAAAATATGGTGCCGGTGACGATCGGCAACATCATTGGTGGTGCGGTATTTGTGGGCATGAGCTACTGGGGTGCTTACCTTAGGCCGACTTCTGGGAATAAAGTTCGTGCCACGTAGAAGTTGAGTATTTTCTAAAAGATTAGAAATGTAAAATGAGGCATGAAAACGGGCTTAAACCGTTACTATTAACTAAAAATTTATCACAATACAGTGATAAAAGCAGACCTCAATTCTAAAATAGCTTAATAGTAAAAGTTGGCTTGAATTTGTGTCTCATATCGTTTTTCCTGCCACAATTATCTCTTTGCTTATCGCTTACACCTTTTATCAATTATAAGCCTGACATTTCCATGATAGTCTTATAATGTATTGCCAAACGTTAGTTAATTTTCCAAAAATTTGTAGGAAACAAATTGAAAAGAAAGAATTTTTTAGATAAAGAGTGTAGCATCGGAAAGAAGGGGTATAGTAATGGTGGAGAAAGGGTTTTATAAATCCGATTCACTCTTGATGCTTACTGCTATCATTTGGGGCAGTGCCTTTGTTGCGCAGCGAGTGGGCATGAGTTATGTGGGACCACTTACGTTTAATGGAGTGCGCTTTGCCTTAGGCGCTATAGTGCTGTTGCCATTCATACGTTGGCGGAATCAGTACCAAAGGATCACAAGCAGCCCACGGCGAAAAAGCTTGGCATGGCAGGGTCTTTGGGGAGGCGGTCTTGTTGGATTGATGTTGTTTTCGGGTTCAAGCCTTCAACAGATTGGGCTGGTGTACACTACTGCAGGGAAGGCTGGTTTTATCACTGGGCTCTACGTGATCATTGTTCCCCTGATGGGATTATTCTTAGGTCAATGGCCAGGATGGGGAGGATGGGTAGGTGCTTGTTGCGCTACTATTGGCCTCTACCTGTTGAGTATGACAGAGGCTTTAACTTTTGCCCCAGGAGATTTATGGGTACTGTTTGGTGCCTTTTTTTGGGCTGCACACGTGTTAGCACTAAGTTGGCTTTCTCCACGAATGGAGAGGCTTAAATTGGCCTGTACACAATATGCAGTGTGCTCTGTTTTGAGCCTTCTTGGTGCTTATTTTACCGAAACCATTACTCTCGACGGTATAAAGGGTGCAATCATTCCTATTCTTTATGGTGGCATTCTATCCGTTGGTATTGCATATACTTTACAGGTAGTAGCACAAAGGCATGCCCCCCCTATTCACGCCGCTATCATTCTTAGTTTAGAGGCCGTATTCGCTGCACTGGCAGGTTGGCTCATCTTGGGAGAAATGCTATCTTTACGGGGTTTGATCGGTTGTGGGCTTATGTTTACAGGGACGCTGAGCGCCTTATTGTGGTCGTAGCTCCATTGTAAATATAATGTCAGATTGTTATAAAACAGCCTCGAGGAGAATCATTTGACCCAAGTGAAATTCATGTGTTTTTCATGATGCAACCATATAATAAGCCATCAAAATGAAAAATAAGTAGTAAAAAAAGCTTTTTTAATGATTTTTATGTTGAAATATCTGATTAATCATATTAGTTAGAATAGAATTAGTTAACTACTTTACCATTTAGGAGAAAGGGGGAAAGAGCATGAACAAGGGAGATTTAGTTGAAGAGGTAGCAAAGGTAGTCAGCACTAAGAAGCAGGCCCAGGCAGCAGTGGATTGTGTTTTTTCAGCAATTACCAAGGCATTACAAAAGAATGATCCGGTTACACTTGTTGGGTTCGGGACCTTTAAGGTGGGACAAAGGAAGGCCAGGACAGGAAGGAACCCACAGACTGGGGCAGAGATCAAAATTGGTGCAAAAAAAGTAGCCAAATTTGTAGCAGGGAAAGCATTAAAGGATGCTGTGAAGTAAATTTGCATTACTATTATGCATAAAAGCCCACATTAGGATTCAATTCCTAATGTGGGCTTTTTAATTGATGGGCTTGTATGAAGAGGTCAATTGAAATGCCCTCTCTCAGATGGGTTTATTGTGTTACATTTTTCATTAATTTTAATTGTATCTAGGCGTGTAAAATGTAAAGATACAATACTATACTGGTCATTATTTTTTATAGGGCACTATGGTGAAAATATGAGAGAAGAATTTACTATCAAGAGAATTAGCAAATGCACCATTAATTCTCCTCTGGACTCGGGAGTCTTTATTGATGATAGTCAAGGAGTTCTCATTGATGCGACACTTTCAGGCTTTCAAAAAGATCAATTAACACCATATGTTCTTGAAAAAGCAGGCCCAAGAGAGAAAATTCTTTTTACCCCAGCGATAAGCAGGGTTGCTTTAGTCACATGTGGCGGGCTTTGTCCTGGTTTGAACGATGTTATCAGAGCTCTTGTTATGGTTTCGTGGTATCGCTACGGGGTCAAGGAGATAGTTGGGTACCGATATGGATATGAGGGGATAATTCCCTCATTCAATCATAAACCTATCGTTCTCACACCAGAGGTGGTTGAAGATATTCACAAGGATGGAGGAACGATCCTTGGCACATCGAGAGGGCCTCAGGACCCAGCCTTAATGGTAGACTTTCTATCGAAAAGAAAAATAAATATGCTCTTTACTATCGGTGGTGATGGAACCCAAAGAGGTGCACTGGCAATAAATAGGGAAATCGAAAAAAGAGGCCTTGCTATTTCTGTTATTGGTATTCCCAAGACAATCGATAACGACATGTCCTTCACGGAAAGGACATTTGGCTTTGAAACCGCTGTTGCTATGAGTCAGACTCCCATAAATGGGGCTCACATGGAGGCAAAAGGGGTAAAGAACGGGATAGGGATAGTAAAACTTATGGGACGAGAATCAGGATTTATCGCTGCATATGCCACCCTTGCCTCAAGTGATGTAAACCTGGTACTTATACCAGAGATGCGTTTTTCCATAAAAAAGGTTTGTTCCTATCTTGAAAAGCGGATGAGGAAAAAGAGACATGCAGTCATTGTTGTTGCAGAGGGTGCTGGGCAGGAATATGTTCCTCATAAGGGCACTGATGCATCGGGAAACAAAAAACTTGGTGATATTGGACTTTTTTTAAAGACTGAAATTATCAATAATTTTAAAAATCGAGCGATTCCTGTATCGGTAAAATATATCGATCCATCATACACAATACGCAGTGCACCTGCAACTCCAGATGATTCAGTGCTTTGCTTTCAGCTCTCTGAGAACGCAGTACATGCGGCAATGTCCGGAAGAACTGGTATGGTTGTGGGGATTTGGAATGGTCATTTTGTCCATATACCAATGAAGATATCTGTCAAGGGGCGGAAGCAGATAGACACATCAAATCTGCTGTGGCAGAGTGTTTTGGATAATACTGGACAGCCAAGGAATCTTGCTTGAAAAGAGCAGGAAAGGTAACGTGATGCATGGAGGGATACCAAATGCAGGGCCAGAAGAAGGTACTGGAAGATATATTTCAGGCTGGAGTTAGGGCTGTAGATCCAGAAAGGGCAGTTCGAAAATATGTTCACCGCAAAGGAAACCAGTTAATTGTAGGAGACAGCTCGTATATTCTTGATCGATACAAAAGGATTGTTCTGGTTGGAGCGGGAAAAGGTGCAGCCCCCATGGCAAAGGCCCTGGAAGATATCCTTGAAGAACGCCTGACAGATGGGCTGATCATTGTTAAATATGGGCATGGAAT
>JAEORY010000020.1 GCA_016840645.1 Candidatus Borrarchaeota archaeon
CTCGTGAAAGCCATTTAGTAGGGAGACATGGTCAGGAACTTGTAAGGTACTGTCGAGAAAAGGAGGAAAAGCTAAAAAGAAGTGGCTGAAAAAGTGTGAGTCATTTCTCTAAAGCGGGGCAGACCTGTCTGAGAATCACCCAGCCCACAACTCCCGCAATAAATGATGCTATGAGAATTCCGATTTTGGCCATGAACAGTAGAGGCAGCCCTTCAAAAGCTAAATGTGCAATTAAGAGAGACATTGTGAATCCAATCCCACCAAGCCAACTAATGCCATAAATCTGTTGCCAATTGACACCTGTTGGCATTACTGCAAGCCCAATTCTTACTGAAATCCATGCGAAAAGAAAGATACCAATTTGTTTGCCGACTATCAATCCCACCACTACACCTAGGGTAACTGGATGAACCAAGGCAGTTGATATATTGCCGCTAAAGTTCACACCAGCATTGGCAAGAGCAAAGATTGGCATAATAATAAAGGCTACCCAATAGTGGAGACTATGTTCCATTCGTTGCAGGGGTGTCTCCACATGTTGACATGAGGTTTCTAACTTCTGTAAGGCCGCATGTTGAGCGGCAGTGGTAAAAACACCCTCTTTGTCTGTACAGGCCTCCTGAAATTCGACCACAAGATTTCGACTCAATTCAATGAATTTTTTTCTTTCGATACGTATAGTAGCTGGGACAGTTAACGACAGCAATACGCCAGCGACTGTCGCATGGAAACCTGATGTTAAAATGGCTAGCCAAAGACCGATTCCTAGAATTGCATAGATCAGTGGATGGCGAACATCTGCCCAATTCGCGGCTGCTGCGCCTATCAGGAATCCAAAACCAATAACTAGACTGATCCATGAAATCTTTGTCGTGTAAAAGAGAGCAATAACAAGTATAGCTCCTATATCATCAACTATTGCAGATGTTGCGAGAAAAACTTTAAGAGAAGGGTTTATCCGTTTTCCCATTAGAGTCAAGACACCAAGCGAAAATGCAATATCAGTAGCCATGGGAATACCAAAGCCCAGTACACCCTCTTTACCCGCATTTAAGGCAGTATAAAAAACAGCAGGCATCAACATTCCGCCCAAAGCAGCAAAGATTGGAAAAATTGCTTTTTTTGGTGTTGACAATTCTCCTACAAGTAGTTCTCGTTTAATCTCCAAACCTATTAGGAAGAAGAATACAGTCATCAACCCATCACTAATCCACAAAATTAATGGCTTCGCAAGTACAAAACGACCTATTCCAATGACTAATTCGGTTTGCCATAAATTAGTATAGCTATTGAGCCATACATTCGCCCAAATCAATGCTACAATCGTACACCCGAGCAATACAATACTGCTCGATCCTTGTGCCTTAGTAAATTTCTTAAAAGAACGTGTAAGTCTCTCAATTCGTTCTTCTCGAGGTATTTTAGTAACTCTTGTGATATGTCTCCACATTTTCTTTTCACTCAAAAGGCTCAAGAAAGGTTGATCATTAATTTAGTCCAATATTTAACAATATTTCAAGCGAGAGTGTATCTCGATAGCTTGGAGGATCACTCTGATGATTCATAAAGGCTTTATATGTTTAAAAGATTAACCATTTTTAATGATAAATTGTATTGGCTATTAATTATGCTTATTTGCGTGAACAAGAAGAAAGGAATCGCGTAAAAATTATAATAAATTGAATAATTTTCCAATAAAGAATATATAAAAAAGCAGGAGTATTCCTCCTTCCCATTGCGTAATTTCTCGATCTTGAGCGATGAAGAAATAGAGTATAGTTGCGACCAGCATCATCGGTAAGGCAAAACTAAGTATGTCTTGTGGAATAATGAGTGTTCCAAACAAGCCTGCTATACCCATAACGCCAAAAATGTTGAATATATTTGATCCCAAAACATTTCCGATTGCAATTTCGGATTTTCCGTTTCTTGCTGCTTTAATACTTACTACTAACTCAGGGGCTGAAGTACCAAACGCCACAACACTTACTGCTATTATCGCACGTGCTATGTTTAATAGCTCTGACAATTTAATGACTGATTCAACAGTGTAGACTGCACCAAGATAAATAAAAAAAGTACTCCCGATGAGAACAACTATAGTTTTCCAACTGAATTCTCTCTTTTTAGGTTCATTCTCCGTCTCTTTTATCGCCGTATCCGCACTTTGTTTTTCTGTATGGATTGTATAGAGCAAATAAAGGCTCAACCCTGCAATATAGAGCAATGCCTCGGCTAGAGTAAGTACACCATCCCATATGGTTACAGCTAAGAAAAATGCTGAACCAACCAATAAAGGTAAATCCACATGAATAAGTTCATGAGTAACTCTTAACGTTCTGCGACAACTTATACTAGCGAGACCTAGAACGAGAAATATATTTACTATATTTGAGCCTACAGCGTTACCTACCACAATTCCTGGGGCATTTTTCGATACAGCATAAACGGCGGTAATGAGTTCTGGCAAAGAAGTACCAATTGATACGATAGTGACTCCTACAATAAACGAAGGAAGCCCAATATGTAGACCTATCGTCTCAGCAGAATCTACAAAATAATCTGATGCTTTTATTAGGATAAATAAACTTGCAATGAAGATGAGTATCCATGTGAATACCGATGACACAAGAAGGATCGAGAACATAACTGCGGTATATTGCATGTGCTCTTTAAATTATTTTTGTTTAGTAACGTTTTACGAGTTAAATGATCATGAGAAAAGATATACATGAAGAAGAAAGACGCATGTCGAATATATTTGCGCGAAATCAATTGATATGAGATGAATGACGCTTTTATGTCATATTTTCATATAGACCATTTTCTAATCGACAGGGGACGGATTTATAAAGGAGAGTGTGGTATAATAAATATATACTTTCATTTCTTTGCTATACTCTTTGTTAAACGCCTCAGGAAGGGTGAATTCATGCTGTCTAATGCACAAATTATTGCACTAGGGATTTTCATTTTTGTCTATGCCCTCATAATCACTAGTATACGAGAAAAAACCATAGCTGGAGTCTTTGGACTTGTTCTATTAGGTGCCTTCAGTATTCTCACTGTTGAAGAGATGATTGCATATGTGGACTGGGAAGCAATTATGTTGCTCTTTGGGCTGATGGTAATAGTGGGCGCATTTAGAGAGGCAGGTGTTTTTGCCTATCTTACCGCTTACATCATCAACTTTACTAAATGTGATCCAAGAAAAATGCATTACATGTTCATTGGCTTGACTGCAGTGCTGGCATCATTATTAGACAGTGTAACGGTAGCGTTGTTTATGGTGACCGTAACGATTATGATTTGTGAGGTGATTGAAGTAAATCCCAAACCGTATATCGTTTCAGAGATAATAGCAGCAAATATAGGCGGTACTGCAACTGCGATAGGCAATCCTCCCAGTATAATGATTGCATCCGCAGCCGATTTAACATTTGTTGAGTTTGCTGCAAATATGGCCCCTATAACTATATTATGTCTCATACTTCTCACATTATTCCTAAGATATTACTACAAAGACGCCATGGAGGAAGCCAAAGTGAAGATGGAACGCTGTCCAGTTCCGCCTAGAGATCTTGTTACTGATGAAAAACTCTTTAAACTTTGTATTATCGTTTTTCTAGTTTTCGTTGTATTAATGATCAGTCATAGATTTATTCATATAAGCCCCGCCATTATTGCATTGGGTTGTTCCGGAGTTATTCTTTTCTTAGGAGGTAAGAAAATGCCACGCATACTGCACAAAGTTGAATGGCCTACGTTATTATTCTTTGGTTCGTTATTTGTCGTTGTAGGTGGTCTTGCGAAAGTCGGTATTCTATATATGATTGCGACAGGTATCGCAGGGCTTATAGGACAAAACATGATTGCGGGAATATTCCTGGTTGCATGGACTTCGGCGCTAGGCTCTGCAGCTGTAGATAACATCCCTCTCGTAGCAACACTTCTCCCAATTGTATTTGATATCTCGCAGATCACAGGACTGGAATTAAAGCCTCTTCTGTGGGCAATGGCTTTAGGTGCATGCATGGGCGGCAATGCTACAATAGTTGCATCAGCAGCAGGAATCGTAGCACAGTCAGCTTCCGAAAAGGCTAAATATCCAATTACCTTTTTCGAATTTCTAAAAGTGGGCATGTTATCAGTGCTTTTAACAGTTGGAGTAGGAAGCGTTTATCTAGCCATCCGATTCGGAGTTTTTGGTTGAGATAAAAGCCTTTAACTGCTGTTGATTTATCCTATTGACATAATCTAATTTTTAAAACCTAAAGAATGAAAGAAAAATAAGAATGATGAGCACAATCGAGGCTAAAAGAAATGTGTCTATCATCACGCATTTCAATAAATTGCGTCCGCCTCCCCCTAGCTTTACATACACTAATTTGTTCATAACAGCGGAGACTACAGCAGCTAGAATAGTTATTACTGCGATATAGTCAGATATTTTGCCTTGCGAAAACAAGACAGAAACTGAAAAAATTACAGCGCCTGATCCTGCAAACCCACCGATTATACCTGCAACGACCAAACCCGTCTCTCCAAATGTTTGTTGTAGTATTAACGTCAAAAATGTAATTCCAACAAATAAGGCAATAAATTGCAATGCTGATTTAAAGGAAAAAGGTGATTCCACTTTAGGGGTTGGCAAACTCATTTCTTTTCGTGGGTATCCTCTTACAACACCAGCCATAAATGCCAGCGCAAGCGGAATAGAGGTATATGCTAACAAAATTGGCGCTAAAATTGCGGCAATTAATAGATTTCGTAAGATCATTGTAGCATTTGTAATTACAATCGCTTTTGAGAATAATTTTCCTTGCTCCTTCTTTTCTCCTGATTTACGTGCAATATTTGTAATACTTAAGACGGTTGCTTCACTATTAGCAACGCCACCAAAACTAGCGAATAGAAACAAGCCTTTTGTTCCAAATTTGTTGAGAGCAATATAGTTCAGAAATCGAAGACTCAATAATAGAATTAAAAGATAATATAACAGACGCAGATTTATAGTGTTAAAAAAGGGCTCAGTTACATTGGGAATTAAAGGAAATAATAGTAGGAACAAGACACTTAACTCAAGTGCGGCTATTAATTCTTCATAGGTCAATTCTTTTACAATATCGCGTAATTCTTCCTTTACACTCAAAATAAGCGTTACAAATAGAGCAACGCTAACCGGGAGTAAAATAAAGCCATAACCAACCAAAATCCCTATTAGGAATGTAAGTCCAAAGGAAATAGACGTTGTAACGCCAGGATCTTTTGTTTGAGTTATTTTATACCATGTATGCCCACTAATAAGGACTATCGCAAAAATTGAACTCACTATCAAAATAATTAAAGCTATCTGTGGAATTAAACCAGCAGCAATAGAGGTAAACGTTCCAAGAAGACTCAATAACCCGAAACTCCGAATACCTAGTATTTTAAAATTTCCTTCCTCTCTAGCCGCTTTTTGTCTCTCGACCCCAATGATAGCTCCTGCACTGAAGCCGATTATTATTCTGATGGCTAGTTCTGCTGAAAGTGATGGTTCGATCTGCACAATGTTCCTTCCTATAATAGTGAGATGAAATAGTTTTAGAAGATCTTTATATTTATTTTTTCTATATCAATAAAACTGGAAGATAACTATAAAGAGGATGGCGCAAACTTATTAGATGGCTAAGCAAACAAATTCCTTTTCTGTACAATAAGAAGCGATTAAATAACAATAAAATTTACAAAAGTTGCATTGTAAAAATAAGTGATGCCAACATAGTAGACGATTTTTCAAAGTATAACTATTCTTCTATATGACTTTAAGAAAAGCAATATTATATCAATTAAAAATCTTAAAACCATAGAACTGTTTAAGAGCCCTTATATGAATTTATTTGTTAAAATCTTTGATATAGAAGTTTACCAAATTCTATATTTCCGCCAACAGGATGGAATGAAGTCTTCGATGTCTATTTTTTCCGAAATTTGTAAAGAGAATAACTTCTTTTTGTCCTGAACTGGAATGACTATATTGTTACTCATCCTTCATCATCAAGAATCCTTTTTGACAATTGTAAAAATTAAACTTTTCAGTTGTATCAATAATTAACACAATTTTGTGTCTAATATGTAGTTAGATATTTAAAAATATTTCCCATTTACTTAGCTAAACTTTACGTTTGTAAATATAAGGTATCATTCTATTGGTCAATTAAACTCTTGGCATCATCTTAGTGCGGTAAAAAGAAATCCACGTGTTCTTGATGCTAATAAAATGTTAAATGTAGCACAAAGACTAATTTTTTCAATCGAGCGGGGCAAGCTAAACATAGTGACTAATGAAACTTATATAACAGCTAGAAAATCTTATCTTCAAGCACAAATTCTTTTATACGAAATCTATATCATTAACCATCAACTGTTGTTTCCCATTAAACAATAAATAATATTATGTGCACACTGCGGTGAATTAAATTGATTAAAATAGCAATAGTAAAAGCAGGTAATATCGCTACATCAACTATTATAGATATTATTTTAGACGAAAGAGCTCACAGAGAAGATATTGAAGTACGAGTTATAGGCTCTGGTCCAAAAATGGAAGTAAAAGTGATTAAAGAAGTCATGGCTATTGCTCTAGCTCTTGAACCAGATTTGTTAATCTATGTAGGACCAAATATCTCGTCAAAAAGAAATATGGAAGTCGCGAAGGTTTTAAAAGACTTTAAAATTCCTATTATTTTTATTGGAGATGCGAAAAACAAGCATATTCTGAAAACATTGGAATTGTATGGCATCGGTTATATCATTTTAGAATCAGATCCTTTACTAGGAGCAAAAAGAGCAATACTTGATTCTACTGAAATGGTGTTATTTAACGCGAATGTATTAAAAGTTCTCGCGGTATCTGGGACAATACGATTACTTCAACACGAACTAGACAGAGTAATTAAAGGTTTAAAACATAATAAGACACTGTTACCTAGACAAATTGTTGATTCTGACCTTGCTCTTAAATACTCTGGTATCAAAAACCCGTATGCCAACGCTAAAGCAAAAGCATCCTTCGAAATGGCCTCTATAGTTCATAAGTTAAACTATAGAGCATGCTTTGAACTTAAGAAAAAAGAAGAATACATTCCTTGTGTTGTTAGCGCACATGAATTAGCGGAAACTGCAGCAGAAATTGCGCAGAATGCACGAAATATCGAAAAGATTAATGATTCTATTTTAAGAGACCCTCACGATCGGTATGGACAAATATTGAGAAAGGAAAAATTGTATGGGGACTTAGCACTCCTTTCAGAACTCTATCAAGAGCAGAACGACGTCTAAACGCTTTTAAAAACACCTTATCTCAATTTTTTAAATACAATACTCATTTTTCTCTTTTTCTATAGTTGATATTTACCTGAAGCCTCTCAAGTGCCATTTTTATTGCGTCTGCATGTTGATCAAAGAACGGGGCGTTGAGCAAGGTGGTTCTAACGTCGTTTTCCTTGTGAGCAAAAAGCCCACTAACGGGTGCTATACTATTTATTACTCTTTGAAAATGCATTGGGTGAAGAAGTTTCTGTAACTCATCAAGGTTGTTCAGAAACCACTGCCACATGTTTTCTACAACGGCTAAATTACCACTGGCACTATTTATCGTGATAGATTTATTCTTTCTGGGAATAGTGTCGAGAGCAAACTTCAAGGCCTCAAATACCTTTTCCTTTGTATTAAAGGCACCCAGAGCGCTTGTAATCATTATTTTCTCTGTTTCAGGTGTTTCTTCTTCCATTACTCTTTTCTTGAAATAGTCCATTGCCTGATCGCTGACTTCAGCTCCGATTCTTAATATTGTAGAGCGAATATCTGCGTGAACATCTTTGCCATCTAAAATACCTTGAAATTTGGCAGCTCCGAATTCAGCTACTTTACCAGATCCAAACTTGAAAGCAGACCACAAGAGAACCGTCCTTGTATCGGAATCCTGAGGCGTTTCATCTTCCTTTGGCTCAAATCCGAAAACTTCAAGTGCATTTTCTGAGATCGCTTTGCCAATGGATAATATTTTTTCTCTCTTGGATTCACTCATCACATAAGCATGCCTTAAGTGCCCGATAAAGGAGTCTAAAGGTAGAGATCTAGTTTCTTTTGCATAAAAATCTTCAATAAAAGTCAGATAGTCCATTAAGGAATAATCTCCTCTTCTAACTAAAGCATAAAAATCGTTTTCAATCCCAAAGCTATCTGTTGGGTTCAATCTTTGTTCCTTTACTAACCTGCCTAACTCATTTAACATTTCTTTTGTATATTTGACTCGATAAAATGACTTCTGTTCGGTATTCAATTTAAACGCAATTGTATCTTCTGGGATGGCAACGCTCATAGTACGCTCTTGCATAGTTGTACTAATTTTTTTGGTTTCACCATTTTCTAAGAATAATAAGATGTCGATTGGAATCAGCCAAGTTTTGTCTGATTTGTGAGGTAAAAATTTAAACTCTTCTTGTTTGAGAACTAAGCTGTTATTCATTCTTTTTACTTCAATGATAGGATAGCCAGATTGATGAATCCACGATTCAGCAAATTTTTTTACTGGTTTGCCGGATGCTTCTTCAAGTGCAGCCCAGAATTGGTCCGATGTCGTGTTTGAGTAGCTATATTTGCTCAGGTAGTGATTTAAGCCGTTTTTGAAATGCTCTTCTCCCATGAAAGAAAATACTAACATTCGAAGGATTGAACCCCCTTTTGCATAGATTATAGGTGCACTTGCAGCATCAATACTGGCTTCCTCTTCGCCAGGAAGTTCAACTGGCATAGTATCAATTAGCGAGTCTCTTCCAAGAGCTTCAACAAAGTCATCAGCAATAAAGCGATCCCACATTTTCCATTCTGGATAATAATGTGAAACAATTATATTATTACCAAAAAACGTAGCAAAGGATTCATTAAGCCACAAATATTTCCATTCCTTAGGAGTGACTAAATCACCAAACCACATATGAGCAGTTTCATGGGCGACTGTTATTGCTACACTAATTAGGCCTCGTTTAGATGTTACGCCTGGCCACACTAATAGAGCATTTTCCCTATATAGTGTTGCCCCCCAGTTTTCCATCGCACCAAAAGCAAAATCAGATACGGCAATATAATCACATTTCGGGAGAGGAAATTTAACACCTGTATATTCTTCTCCAAAAGTTAATGATTGTCTAGCTATTTCTAGGCCAAACTTGCCATATTGTGTTTTTCCTGGAGTTGTTGCTACCCTAACTAATGGTTTTGTAGATGAATCTTCAATGAATTCAAAATCTCCTACACCAAGAAAAACGAGATATGTGGACATGGGTGGAGTACGTTCAAATCGAACCAACTTCTTTCCGTCACCCAGGTTCTTTTCTTCAACAATGGGCATATTGCTTATCGCTTTAAGATTTTCAGCAATGATAAATTCGATGGCGAAAGTTGCTTTTTTCGCTGGATGATCGAAGCACGGAAACGCTCGCCGCGCATCTCTCTCCTCAAATTGAGTAACAGCAACGTACTTTTTTTCTCCTTCAATTTCATACTTTGAACGATAGAAGCCTACCAGTAAGTCGTTGATATTCCCTGTATAATCAATTGTCAGCTCGATTGTGTCTTTCATTGTTTCTGGAAGCACTATTGTTATTTCTTGCTTGTCAGCATCAAAAGAGAACTCGCAATCGTAGAATTTCTCATCTTTTTTTGCCTTACAACCCCGGAAAGTCAAATCATTTGCATTCAAAACAACTTTGTCAACTGATTTCTCAGTCTTTATCTCGATATCAGTTCTTCCTGCAAAAACAAAGTTGTCTAGATTTGGTTCTAAATGAATTGTGTAATTTACAGGTTTCATCTATTCTCCCTCTTTCTTGAATTATAATGACTGATTTCGTTATTAAGTTTATATGATTTCGCAAGAAGACCCCTCAACTTGTTGGGTGGTAGTTCACAGATGAGGTATACTGATTAATTGTGACACAAAAAACCAAATCAATTATATCTTATGTTGTACAAGAATTCAAAAGAAACAGTGAAGCGTACTCAAAAAGATAGGAAGTGATAATGTGTCGATGCAATATTGCCCTCACTGTGGTACTGCATTAGATGATCCTAGCGCTAAGTTTTGTCCTAATTGTGGCGCAGCAATAGATGTCGCAGTTACTCCTACAACGGAATTACCACCTCCTCCACCGCTTCCACCAACTGAAGTTCCACCTCCCCCCATTACTCCAGGAGAACAGGTTGTATACGCTGGCTTTTGGGAACGTCTTTTAGCATTTATTCTTGACGCAATAATCATTGGTATTGTAAGTTGGATAGGATTTATTGGGATAATTGGTGGTGCGATGGATTATTTTGGTCTCGGGAGTTTATTTTCTTGGTTACTCGCATTTCTTTATTTTTGGGCATTGGAATCATTTAATAAAGGACAGACTATAGGAAAAATTGCCTTAAAGCTAAGGACAGTTGATGAATATTCACTTGAGCCGGCAACACCAGGCAACCTTGTCCTCAATAATCTTAGTAGAGGCTGGTGGGTCATTATATTAGACTTCATAATTGGCATTTTAGCGAATAGCGGGGACGTACAAAAGCGCATAAGAATTCTACAAAACTTAAGTAAGACAGTGGTTATAAAAACAACTTAAAACTCTTAATATCATTTTTTTCTTTTTCTTCAGTCAAAATCCGACTATATCCGTTTCCAAAAGCCACAGGATGCACATCTTTGAGTGCCATGCGAAAGTATATACATTTGAAGTCCACATCTAGGACAGATAAGCCCTCTGTTAATTCGCTTAGATACTCCTTCCATTTTTTTCAACCACTTAAGGTATTACATCTTTTTCATATAATTTGGAAGCATGAAAATAAATAAACATTCAGGTAAAGTCCTCCGCAAAAGGTGTATCGTTCTGAGTCAGAAATAAGAATTGGGAATTCTATATACACCATTGCAAGAGAAGTAGAAATTATTATTCCAACCACTCTGGGATCGTACAACATGCTTCAATCTTTTTTATTTTGAGATTTAGTTCAGTCAATTCTCGAAGTGCACTTCTTGTTGGAAGTACAAGTCGGTCAGCACCTGATTTGATAACTTGCTTGTCAATTTCAATACGCATACGTCCTTTGGGTCGCATACAACCTACAGAAAGGGGAGTTTTCGGAAACATTAATCGAGCAATAGCAACAATTTGTGCAAAAGTTTTGGGACTCGGAGCAGGTGTATGCTCCATTAGCGTTTCCCGAGTTGGTATGAGGCCAATAATCACTATTTCATCTGGGTTTATCTGACGAGCCATTTCCAATGCATTTAACTCACCAACAATTTTTCCAAAATGAATTCCTAAACAGACATGGGGGGCAATATACGAAATGCCTGATTGCTTTAACATCACTAAATTATTAAAATAGTCTTCAGGTGTTTTATCCAGCCCGTAAACTTCCTTAATTGTTCTTTCATTACCAATAACATCTACGGATGCAATATTAACACCTATTTTTCCCAACTTTTGGGCGATGGATCTGGAAAGCAAGCCTGTATGAGCGTTAAGCACTAAATTTGTTTCTTTCTTAATTTCAGCAATGGCATCAAGAAATTTTTCAAAGGGTACTGCAGCATTTTCGTCTAGTCCCCCACTCAATAAGCATCCGATAGCCCCATTCCTCTCCAATTCATAACATATTTCAAGCAACTTTTCAGGAGAACTTCCATCCAACATATGCTCCAGATAATGTTTATCACAATGGGCACAACTTAAAGAACATTCACTTCCAGTCAAAGAAATGGAAGGAAATCTCTTCCCAGGGAAATATGCTCTCAAAACCCTCCCAAAATGTTGTAGGCGAATATTAAATGCAGCCTTTTGAATAATCTCGATATCCTCTGGGGACGATTGAAAAAGGAACTTGGTTTCCTCATAGGTTATTGGTTTTTTAGAGGCGTTCTTCAAAATTTCCTTCACTTTTCGAGTTTGAGGTTCTTCCTGTAGCATTTTAACCACGTAAAGCTGTTATTAAAATGTCAAAAAAGTCCTCTGGGCCGGCTCCCAAGATTTGAATCATTTCGTTTTCAAAAAAATTTGTTATGATCTCTCTTAATTTATTTTCGTCAATCTGTGCTCCTCTTAATGAATTTTCAAGTGTATGGATTTCTTCTTCTGGATGCATATAAAAATCACCTGTGAACATAATATTTACAATGTTACTCATACTTTCGTCAGTTTCCACGGTTACTCGAAGCAATTTACCACCAGGAACCTTTTTTTCTGCCTTATTTTTCAATATTTAACCTCCTTAGCGTTTGAAGACCCAATCTTTGGCACCATATTTTTCTGCCTTAAATTTTACTGCTAAATCTCTTTCACTTTCTGTTAGTGTTCCTCTTTCAAGCTGAATTGAAAGTGCCTTTGAAAAACCTCGTTCTAACGCATCTTTTAACGTATCAAAATCAACAAGCTTATTTCCAAGCTCTCGTCGAATTGATGTAACTCGTTGTTCAACCTGTTCAATTAATTTATCACTCATTTTTTCTTTAGAGACCCGTAAAACAGAGAACATTTTCTTAACGTCTAAATCTCTCAAAATTGTTCCATGTTGCAGCATAACAGTTTCTTTTTTAGGTTTCCGTCTTGTTTGGGCATTGCCTGAAATTTTTTTAGTGCCAGAAATGATATCATTAATGGGTTTAAAGGTAGCGTCAATACCGATATCGTTAAGCCCATAAATTATACCTTGGCAGATCAACTGATAGGATTCTATTATATCCTTTGGAATCTTTGGATCATTGTCACGTACTAAAACGCTATATGTAATTTCTCCTTCATAATCGTGATATACTGCTCCTCCACCTGTAATTCTCCTTACCACATCTACGCCCTTGCTTTGACAGGCTTCAATATCTACTTCTTCATATACACTCTGGAAATATCCTATTGAAACAGCAGAAGGATTCCAACGATAGGTTCGGATGGTATTCGGAGATTTTCCTTCTGAAATATGATTTAAAATAGCTTCATCAATTGCCATATTGGTTGCACAATCATTTGTTGCTAATTCAAGTACTCTCCATGTATCCATGTTATTCACCAATCAAATTTAGTTCCCTTTTAACAGTTGCAATATGTTCTTTGGTTAACTTATAAGGATAATTGTAAAAAGGGCCTCTTGGCGACTCATTATAAAATGGTCTGTTGCAAGAAGGACATCCTGAAGTACGAAAAGGATCTCCCGAGTCGATGATCGCATTGAGTTCTTCTTTTGTTACCCCATAATCAAGCAAAGTTCCTTCATTAGAAAAACTCATTTGTTCAAACCTCGTTTTATGAATTACAATTAAATGCCTGATCAGCTGAATTCGCCGATAAACAGTTATTGATGGCTGTGCACGATTTTCTAGGGCTGTTCCTTTAATTGGTGTAAATGAAAAGAGCCCAGGTAGAATATTCAAGTCGAAAAGTCTTTGAATAAGTTGTGCAACATCTTTTTCGCTTTCTCCAAGACCAATAATGATATGTGTACTTACCTTTCCATTTCCAAAAATCTCTAAAGCGTCAGTCAAAAGTTCAAAGGTACGATTCCAAGAGTAGGGACCTCCTACATCTTTACCTTTTACTTTGTTGAATATTTGCTCAGTTGCAGCATCTAATGGAATTCCAATGCGCTCTACGCCTAGTTCTTTTAGCGTAACCATTTGTCCCACATCTATTGGTTGGCACGACAGGGATATTGGAATTTTGACGCTTTTTCTAATCTCTTTAACCAAATTTACAAGCGTCTGATAGAACTCTGGAAAATTTAAGGCTTGAATACATACTCTATGTATTTGATTTTCTTGAACAGCCTTAGAAAGCCCTTCTATAACTTCTGTAGTTGAGTATATAGGCCAAACTACTCGTGAAAGACGATCTAAGTCTGCAGTGCTTTCTCTTGCTTGAGGGCAGAAAACACAGTTTGCACTACACCTTGAGGGCGCATAAGTCATTAGATATGCTGTAGTTGGCGCAGCATCAAGCTTGGATCGAATAAACCCAAGAACTATTGCTGTACCTAAACTTACGCGTAGTTTGTTAGTCGTTTCAGGCATTATGCGTCTCCTAGTTTCTTATTTTATAGCAAACTCTGTTAAGTACGGATGAAATTTTGTTATCTTTAAAAAAATATAAGTAAAGTTTTAAATTTAAAATGCTCTTATATCAACATTTAACTACTTAAGTGTAAAATTTCGCTTATGGAGGGATTTGCGAAATGGCTGAAAAAACAAAAATAGCAGTTTCCGGAGTATTATTACAAATAAAAGATCTTCTTCAATCTCTGACTGAGGAATTGAACAATACAATGTTCAGGTTAGAGAGAATAGCTAAAGAAGTCGAAGATATTGCTGGAAAGAAAATTAAAGATCAAGAGTACGTAGTTTGATTTCATCACTTTTATCTTCTTTATAACTTTCATTAATTATGATAACTAAGCAGGAAAGCACCACAGCTTCAGCGTGAGGTAGTTCACATTCAGCATTCTATATAGACTATTTTTTGGATTCATTTTACTTTTAAGAAGAGAATGAAAAGCACAGCAATAAATGCTGAAAGAGACATAGCCCAAAATGAAGCATAATAGGCACCAGTGATGTCTTTAAGATATCCCACAATGGGAACAACTAACACCGAAATAGCTGTACATGTTGAAATGATTCCAAAAGCAAAGCTAACACTTTTTTCCTCTGTGAGTTCTTTAGGATAAGCAAAAATAGGTGTGGGCGTCATAGCCGCAAAAATGCCTAAAATAATTAAGATAATTGGAATATAGATCACTTCAGTCAACGGAAAAACTAGAAGAAAAATTGCAAAACCAATATTTCCGATAATAATAAAGATCTTACGACCATATTTTTGGATAAACCAACCGATTGTTGGACCTACAGGAAGTGCACTTGCCATATATAGACTCATTATAACACCTGCTAAAGATAAAGAAAAACCTTTTTCGGTAGCTAAGAATGTGGGTCCATAGGTGACAAGAGATACGGTTGTAATGTTAAAACACAACCATGCCAAGGCAACTAACCAGATTTTTCTATCATAAAGGACCCCCTTATGAAATTTAGTTGAAATCTTATTATTTTTAAGGGATCTCCGTTCTTTTAACAAAAACAAATTCAAAAACAATATCACAACAATAACAACCACCCCTAATAGAAGCCAGTTTCTCCATCCTCCGAAAATTTCACTGATTTTTGCTCCAATTGCAAGAACGAGGAGAACAGAAACGGGTATTGTTAAAGCGAATATTCCCATGGCTTTACCTTGTTCCTTCTGATTGAACCACATCGGAATGAGTGATGACGCTGTGACAAACACAAGTGTTCCACCTATACCTCCCACTAGTCGTCCGATTAATAAAATCGTAAAATTTGTTGAAAACACGGACATGAGAACCCCTGCAAGAAGAAGTCCAAGTCCAAGTATTGATATTCTCTTAACTCCAAACTTGATTATGATAAGAGCTCCAGGAATAGAGATAATGATTGCTGGTACAGCAAAAAAAGTCATCAGTAATCCCGCCTCTGCAAGGGTGATAGAAAATTCAGCAACAATAAGTGGAAGTACTGGAGGGATCGAATTTAACACAAATCCGTATATGAACATTTGAAGAAATGACAAAAATAGAGCTATCCAGCGGTAGGATGGTTCGTTAAAATCCATGATATATAATCACCAAACTTGTTGTCTACTACTTTTTCCAATAATCAATTACTTTACGGGCTTAATATGAGTTAGAGTCACTCCTTTTAAAGTTTCTGGGACGCGAAATTTGTTTATCCTTATTAAAAAAGTTTTTAAGAGTTGTTTTTCGTTGTTCTATTAGTAAGGTGAAAATTTATGAACTGTTCTAATGGGATTTTTCTTCGATATGTCAATGGAGAAGAAAAACTTCAACTTGATAAACCTATTCTTTTAATGGGCTTACCTGGAATGGGAATGGTAGGAAAGATGACGGTAGCCTATCTTATCGAAGAACTACTTGCAGAGGAAGCAGTTCGAATTTATAGTTCATTTTTTCCGAGTATCTGTTTCCTCGATAAAGGAGGTTTAGGAAGACTTACTCGTTGCGAGATTTACACAGCAAATGACACAAAACCTAATTTCCTTCTATTTACAGGAGACTGCCAACCGCTCTCATGCGGCATGGTACAGGTAATATCAACTGTTTTAGATGTCGCTCAAGAAACTAACGTGGAGACAGTCATTGCAATTGGTGGTTTACGCACCCAAAATGGACCAGATGTCGCTGCTTTTGTCTTTTCAGAAGATGATGCAACATTTCTTGAAAAGCACGATGTAGAAATGCTGTCATCAGGTCAAGTTACAGGCGCTGTTGGTGTTATGACGGCTCTTGCAGCTGAAAGGGATATTAAGTCATTTGGCATGTTAGGAAGACTCTATTCCGAGGCCTCAGTAGATCCAATTGCTGCTCAAAATGTGTTAAAAAAATTAATAGATCTTTATAAGCTTGACCTCGATCTTGATAAGTTCTCTGATATGATAGAAGAAGCGCGAGAAAAAGAGGTTATACGAGAAAAACTTGTTGAGTCCATTAGAGAGAAAACTGACGAAGAAGAACGATCATCTTGCTATTTTATCTAAATTACGAGTAGCTAAGCAAGAAAGCACCACCGCTTCAGCGTGGTGATGAATGGCGGTAGTGGGTGTTCACGTTCATCACCTGCATCGAGGGGTCTCCCTCACGTTATATAGGTGGTATGAGGAAGGTATCAATAACAATTGGAGGGATAATGAGTACACTTGTAGACAAGGTGCATACTCCGATTGCCTTACGATCGTTAACAGTACCTACGGGGCGTAGGGATGTTAAGCCTGTGGAGATAAGACCTCCGTAACCCGCAAGGGGATCGAGTCTGTCGTAGAAGCAGGAAGCCTCAAAACTTTAGCACGAGGTAGCTCATAAACTCAGATTAATTCTCAGTTTTTTTATTTTTTTTCATAGATCTGATCTATATAATGAATTAAAAACGGCATACAACTTCTCTGCCAATTTTTTTCCAATTCCCTTTACTTCCATGAATGCCTCTGGTTTTGCTGTCACTAAATTTTCAAATGTCTTGAATTTGATCAGTAATTTTCTTGCAAGTTCATCATTGATACTAGGGATACCTTTTAGAATGTAATTTTGTAACTCAGAGATCTCTGTTGGTGCTTTTGTCATTCGAGTTGCAACACGCGTAACTTTATCGCTTTTTTCGCGTCGAATGATCGTTAAAAGAAGTTTAACAGTATCTTTCGTATTTCGAGAGAAAATTATAGGCATATCGAAGTGTATAAACAGTGTAGCCAAAGCCTCAAGAAGGATATTCCGATCTAAATCTTTGCTATCGTCATCCTCTAAGATAAATAGAGGTCTTAAAAATTGGTTTCTGAGCAACTCTGCATTTTTAAAGAAATCATGAGTTTTAATTGACTCGTAAAACTCTTGAAATGTTTTAATGAAGCCCCCAATATCTTCCGAAACTTTGAATTGAAGTGGTTCTATAGACTTTACTTCTAGAATAGTGCCTCGTTTATTTAATTCATTGATAATGTCTTCTCTAACTGAAGAATCAATCATGATTACTAAATCTTTTTCGTTTTTGGATTTAGATTCTGTGTTCAACATATATTACTCCATAGCGAATAGATAGACAAAGGCAAACAAATTCGAAAATGTTCTTGTGCATAGAATAATCTTTCTTTTAAAAATATCATAATTTCTGATACTTCATCATATAGTTTAGCCAAATCACTGAAAATGTATTCATCAAAGTCATAACTTAATTTTGTCGGAATGAAAATCTATATCCTTGTATGAAAATGACTTAGTAGAAAATCCTTGATTACTAACAAGTTTAATCTGCGGAGAAGTTTTCCAGAAGTTTAAATTAATGAAAAAGTAATAAAACTCTTAAAAAGGCATTTAGTGAAAACAGCAATGAAAAACACCAAAGTATACCAGAACGAAGCTGAATTTAGTGTCAAAGCTAAGAGATATGTTTATGCCGCAAAATGTTTTGATTACTTAGCAAAACTCTTTTTAGAAAACAATAACGTTGATATTGCTGCACAATATTTTGTTAAGGGAGCAGAACTATGGTTATCTTTGGAGAATTTCTATGAAGCAGGTCAAATGTATCGTCAAGCCGCTAAATTATCAAATCATCATATACATCTTGTAAATAATGCACTCTCCTGTTTTTATGAAGCGTTAACCACTTTCACAAACAATGCGAATTATTTTAAAGCAGGTCTTTGTGCGAAATACATAGCGTCCTGTTTCAATTCACTTGATCAAAAGGAGAAGCAATGTGAACATTTAAAACTAGCGGCTGAGTTATTTGTAAGTTCTGGAATGGAATATTTAAAAATAAAACAATATGACAAAGCAATTAATTCTTTTGAGTATGCAGTAAGGTGTTATGACTATTTAGGATTAGATTTACAATCAGAGCAAATTAAAAGTAAGATTCATAAGTATAAAAACAATTTACATTTATCTAAAGGAAAAAAAAATGATAAAATGCAATTTAATTCATCAAATAACAATCTTATGTCAACAAAAAAAACTTTTTCTCAGAAAAATTCTAAATTTCAAAAAAATCATGTTTGGTGAGGTCTATATATGGTCAAAGCAGTAACTTTTGCACAAGTTATTGATCTAGATACTCAAGTAAATATTCCTTCGGAATTTATACAATTAATTGATCCTCAAACTCAGAAAAATGCGGTAATCATCTATTCCCCAACAAATGACCTACTTAGAATTTTTTTCACTAACATTTCAGATATCTACAAAGTTGAGGCAAAAATAGCGAGCCTAAGCCATGAATTCTTAAGCAGCTTAGGTAGTTTTTTAGGGGCACATGAAATTACTCCTCTTTACACAACTGGTTTTTGCGAGAAGGAATGCCTTTATGAGGGGTACTTTGAAATAGATACCCTCAAGATGCCGTTAGAAGAATTCAAAAAATATTTTTCAAATATACCGGGTATATCTGATGTAAAAATCGTTCATTTCAAAATATAATTGTTCAATTTGGTATTTACGTTAATTAAAGATCATTTATCAATTCTGAAAATGGATTAAATTCATAGAAATGTATTGAAACAGTTAATTTAGAACGATCATGAATGAAAAAATGGTTGATTAGCGATGGTACAGGCGCAATATTTAGACTCAGAAGAAGCTCATTACCTCCTAAAAATTGTCCTTTTAGGAGATCCTGCAGTTGGAAAAACCAGCTTAGTAAAAAGATATGTCGATAATATGTTTAGAATGGATTATATGATGACGATAGGCACAGATATTCGCACCAAAATAATTAGCATCAACGATGAGATAGTAAAACTCGTCATCTGGGATCTTGGTGGTCAACCACTATTTCAAGATGTTCGGGCCACGTACTGTAAGGGTGCCAACGGCGCTGTCCTTGCTTTCGACCTAACTCGCCAAAAAACCCTGACGGATCTACATGGATGGGCTGAGACAGTATGGCGCTTTGTTGGAAAAGTACCGATTGCTGTTGTTGGAACCAAAGCCGATTTGAAAAGTATTCGTGAGACATCAATGGAGCGTGCCTTAGATTTTGCTCGCCTTACTGGTGCAAAAGTCTTTGAAACATCAGCTAAAACTGGCGAAGGGGTAGAAAAAACATTTAATTATATTGTTCAGGAGATCCTGGATAATCTCCAGTAATTATGTTTCGTCTATTTGCTTTGTCATTTAATAAAGAAATCAACAAATAAGAGTCTTTATTTAGAAAACTAGAATTCGAATAACTTCAACAGGGACTTGAATGCAATTCTTCCTTGATTTGTTAAAAAAAACGTATTTTCATTTCCTTTTTCTTGAACCAGGCCTGCAGCTTTCATGGCATTAAGTTTTGCCCGGATTACATTCTTTGGAAGACCTGAAATATGTAGACCGTCAATATCGTTGGGTGTTATACCGATCATCACTAAAAGATTCGCACCAGATTCACCTAGCAAAGCAAAAAGTGTTTCTGTATCGATGTCAGAATCGTCTCCATTAAATTTCGTATAGATCCCCCAATCATAAACTGTTGTAACTAAAAAATTAATTATTTCCTTGCATATAAAATTTTGCAATCAAAAAAATAGGTTTAAATGATTTTGGTAACACAATTTTCAAGATTTGCGTATTATTCAGATTTTGAGAATTGTGACTACCGATAAGTTAATTTTCTTTAGGGCTAAACATAATTAGGTGTATCTACACCTCAATATATAGACTTTATTGGGCAACAAATGAACAGAAAAAAAGTAAAAACATTAAATAAAAGAGAAATAAGCAATCTGGAGCAATAGTTTTGGTATTACAAATTATTTTTCGAA
>JAEORY010000453.1 GCA_016840645.1 Candidatus Borrarchaeota archaeon
TTATGATGAACCGCGAGTATTTCTCGTATGGAAACGAGAAAGCGATCAGACAAAACCTGTCGATCCTGAACAAATCAAAAATAATGTTGCTATAGTTATTGATGTATTGAGGGCTACAACTAACTGTATTGTCCTTCTAAAAAATGGTGCAAAAGAAATTCACGTACGGATCACTCCTGAAGAAGCAAGAAATGTAAAAGAAACAAAATTTCCAGATGCTCTTCTTGTTGGAGAAAGGAACATGGAACGGATCGAGGATTTTGACCTCGGCAATTCTCCATACAGAAATGATCAAGAATCAGCAAGAAATAGAATTGTAGGAAAAATCATAATTTTCTCTTCCACAAATTTTCCAAAGGGACTATCAAAAGCCAAGACAGCAACTCGCATTTTTATAGGAGCAATTGTAAATGCGAATGCAGTTGCTTATACATCTTTAAAGGAAGCAAAAAGGATGAAATGTAATATAGTTCTGGTTCTTTCAGGTGGCCCATCTGAACTTAAAGCTAGAGAAGATTTAGCGGCAGCATCACTAATTGCCAAAATTCTAGAGAATGAAGGATGTATCCTTGATGATTCTCTGAAGGAAGATATGAAAATCGTTGAAGGCTTGGAGCATTTTGCTGCCATAAAGTCCTCACATGCGAGAAATCTTTATTCAAAGGGATTTAGTGACGATGTGGTTTTTTCTGTGAAGAATGTTATCTCAATAGTTCCGGAATATCTCAAGGATAAAGACAAAATTATTCTTCTTTAGTCTGGATGGTGATTAAAATAGAAAACATCAAGAAAGTAAATCTCGGAAAATCAGAAATTGAAATCACTAAGATTGGATTAGGGTGCTGGCAATTTTCAGGGGGATCAGGAGGTTTTGGCGGTCGGTATTGGCCTACTTTATCTCCTGAGACTATGAACGAAATCGTACAAGTTACTCTTGATGGAGGTATTAACTGGTTTGATACGGCAGAGGCTTATGGTGCTGGAAAGTCAGAGCGAAATCTTGCAAATGCTCTTTATGCAGCAGGCATGAAAAACGGTGACGTCGTTGTTGCAACTAAGTGGTTTCCATTTCCAAGAAGAGCGAGTTCAATTCGGAAAACCATTGATAAACGACTGCATTACTTAGACGGATTTGGAATTGATTTGCATCAGATTCATGCATCCTTTGCATTAGCATCGACTAAAGGGATGATGGATGCAATGGCTGATTTGGTTAAAGATGGCAAAATTCGTTCAATAGGAGTTAGTAATTGGTCTGCAAAAAAAATGAGAAGAGGATTCGAGATACTTGAGGAAAAACATGGCTTACCTCTAGTTTCGAATCAGGTGAAATATAGTTTACTTGATCGTGAAATTGAGAAGAATGACATCTTAGAGACTGCTAAAGAACTTGGAATAACTATTATTGCGTACTCTCCTCTTGAGCAAGGATTACTTACCGGAAGGTTCCATGAGGATCCTTCTCTGATTAAAAAACATGGGAGAGTGCGAAGGATGATGAGTTTTGGACTTCGTCCCAAAAAGAAATTAAAACGTACCCAACCATTGATTGACGCTTTAGAAGAGATGGCTCAAGCCCATAATGCTACTCCCGCACAAGTATCTCTAAATTGGCTTATCAATTTTCACGGCGATGTTGTTGTAACTATACCTGGTGCATCAAAGGCAAGTCAAATGGAACAGAATATTGGTGCAATGCACATTAAACTTACTAAGGATGAGATGTCTCGAATTGATGAATTAACACAATAATATGTATATCTGCTTCCTACATAAGTTTAAGGAACTAAGGATCATAAAAAAAGTTTCTTAAAATACATTTAGTTCCTTTGCCAATGATAGATTATGATATTTATGTGTGCCTAATCCACAACCTTTTTTTATTGAAGATCTTTTCCCTAAACAAAGTAATCTAAAATCTTAACTTCATTAGAAGAAACTGAAGTTGTATTTACAATAAATAGCGTATATAGAACGTATATAGCTTATAATAGAAGAGTATAGTCTAAAAAGAAAAATTTCAAAAAATATAGAGCAAAGAACTTCAATGATATTTGAGGCATAATTATGTCTTTCAATCTTACTCAATTTACAAATAGAAAACAAAGTTTGGCATTTGCAAAATATGAAATTGTTAATATTATGGAATTATAATATAATTTGCATCGCGAAATAGACCGAAAAACTCTTATATATGTCTTAAATGTCTCTCATAAAAAATTCGAAACTTCAGAGAACATGTTTGTAAACAAATGATCGTGTGACAAGATAAGGTGAAAAATGAATGACTATGAAGTATGTATTTCACTTTGGATCCGATAGTGCAGATGGTAATGGTACCATGAAAAATCTATTAGGAGGCAAAGGGGCAAATTTAGCTGAAATGTGCAATTTAGGAATTCCGGTTCCTCCCGGATTTACTATTTCAACTGAGGTGTGTAATCATTACTATCTTCAGAAGGAGTACCCATTAGGTTTAGAAAAACAAGTGATGGAAGCGCTTCACAAAATAGAGGCAGAAATGAAGAAGAAATTCGGCGATCAAGAAAATCCATTATTGCTTTCAGTTCGTTCTGGAGCTCGTGTTTCAATGCCAGGAATGATGGATACCGTATTGAACTTGGGCTTAAACGATAAGACTGTCCATGGACTAATCAAACAAACTAACGATAAAAGATTCGCATTTGATAGTTACAGACGTTTTGTTGCTATGTATGGAGACGTTGTTTTAGGACTTAAACCAGAATCAGAAGAAGAAATCGATCCATTCGAGGAACTTCTTGATGCAAAAAAGAAAGCTTGTGGTGCAAAATTCGATACAGAACTTAACGCTGAAGCGCTCAAAGAATTAGTTACTGAATTTAAGGAATTTATAAAGCACCGAACAGGGAAACCTTTTCCTGAAGAACCATTAGATCAACTTTGGGGTGCTATTGGCGCCGTTTTCAAATCATGGGATAATGAACGTGCAAAAGTCTACCGCAAATTGAATTATATTCCTGATGACTGGGGTACAGCAGTAAACGTTCAGACGATGGTTTTTGGCAATATGGGTAACGAATGCGCTACAGGCGTTCTATTCTCGCGTAATGCTGCTACTGGTGAGAAAAAACTATATGGCGAATATCTAATTAATGCCCAAGGTGAAGATGTAGTAGCTGGTGTTCGTACTCCCGAAGAATTTCAAAATCTTAAAAGTAATGAACTTATTGGCCATTGTTATGATGAATTAGTAGAAATTGCTGAGAAATTGGATCTTCATTACCGAGACATGCAAGATATGGAATTCACGATTCAAAAAGGTAAATTATGGATGTTGCAAACACGTACTGGGAAAAGAACTGGTTTTGCTGCGTTTAGGATTGCATATGAATTAGCAGTGAAAGAAAACCTCATTACAAAAGAGGAAGCTCTTTTACGTGTAGATCCTAATCAATTAAACCAATTGCTAAGACCGATTTTTAATATCGAAGAAAAAAAGAAGGCAATTAAAGAAGGACGTTTACTAATTAAGGGCTTAAATGCGGGCCCAGGGGCTGCTACTGGCAGGGTAGTCTTTACTGCCGCTGACGCAGAAGAATACAAGAAAAAGGGCGACTCAGTTATTCTAGTTCGTCACGAAACCTCACCTGAGGATATTAAAGGTATGGAAGCAAGTGTAGGTATTTTAACATCTAGAGGCGGTATGACCTCTCACGCAGCTTTAGTAGGACGCCAAATGGGAAAGGTTTGCGTAGTTGGAGCAAGTGAAATCCAGATCGATTACAAAAAGCGCCAGTTTGCAATCAATGGTACCGTAATAAAAGAAGGTGATTGGATCTCCCTCGATGGAACAACAGGAGAAGTAATTGAGGGACTCATTGAAACGAGCCCATCAGAGGTAGTGGAAGTCGTAATTAGCAAAACAATGTCACCTGGAGAATCAGAAACATATCAAATCT
>JAEORY010000454.1 GCA_016840645.1 Candidatus Borrarchaeota archaeon
CTATACTTTAGATAATAAACTACTAACACTTCCTTTCAAATTGAAGGTGCAATGGCAGGGCAGCAACAGGTGGCAGGGAACCCAGGGCAGGCTGGAAAT
The DNA here is from genome assembly GCA_016840645.1 of Candidatus Borrarchaeota archaeon. The sequence continues at coordinate 100 of JAEORY010000454.1, forward strand.
TAGTTGTGATGCACTCACAGGTCACTGGTACGCCTTCATGCCGATGGAGGTTGACCCTCCACATCAACCACAAGGAAAGAAGAAGGCGTATGTTGATCTAGGAGTCAAAGTGCCGATTATGGCAACGATCGGAGCAACGAATCATCAGGTATGGGGCTATCGAGCGAATGCCATGTTGGCCGATTGGTGGTACTGGAATCACAAACTGGCAACACATGCCTCGCTCTTGAAGACCACTAATGATAAAAATACCTCTAAAGAGTTACGCAGGTTATATCGAAAGCGGAAGCGTCGATTCAGGGATATGGCAAATAAAGTAGTGAATGACTTTGTGGTGCACTGTTGGTCACAAGGAGTTTCAGAAATAGTATTAGGTGAACTCACCAATATACGCGCCTCAGCTAACTTCTCTAAGAAGTCAAATTCCATGATCCATCTGTTTTGGAGTCATCGCTATCTAGTGAAACGCATTAAAGAAAAAGCTGAGGAATACGGTATCAGCGTAAGGGAAATAGACGAACGAGGGACCTCCTCAGTATGTCCACGATGCAATTCTAAAAGAGTAGTAAGGAAGGGCAGATTATTCAGGTGTGTGTCGTGTAACTTGGAAGCCCACCGAGATGCCGTAGGCTGTGTCAATATAGGGCTCGCCCAGGGAGAACCCCTCTCTGCGGGAGTCGTTAACAGGGCGGTGGCACGTCCCACACTTCTTACTCTAGAAGTGTAAAACCCCACTGCTTTAGCGGTGGGAATATGTCAGGCGAAAGAAATAATAATATTATCAGATTTCTTCTTGTTAAATCCACTTTATTAAATTACTAAATAAGAAGGCTTCGCGCATGAAATCTATTGATGAGACCCCAGTTGATCAAGAAGGGAATTTTTGTGATTCAAAGCTAGCTTTGTGTGACCCAAAAGAGTTATACGAGAAACTGACTGATGACAGAAGCGGAATTGTTGGAAGAAAACGTGAACTCAAGTTAATTTTGAGTGCGATATGCTCAGGCAAATCCATCCTCCTTGAAGGACCACCAGGTACATCGAAATCTACTATACTTCACGAACTGTGCTGCTCGCTCGGATTATGTCTATTTTACTGCGAAGGTAATGCCGATTTAACTGCATCGAAGATGGTGGGATACTTTGATCCAGCAGCTGTACTACAAACTGGATATATTCCCGAAAATTTCAATGAAGGCGTTCTCACTAGAGCAATGGAAAGCGGTGGTATACTGTACATCGAAGACATAAACAGAGTACCGCCCGATGCACTTAATGCGTTAGTGACGGTGCTCTCTGAAAGAGAAGTTCACATTCCCCGATATGGGATGATTAAAGCTCACGATGATTTCCGTGTTGTGGCCTCATTAAGTATTTTCGATAGTTTAGGTCCTGTTAAGTTGAGTCGGGCAATTCTTGATCGTTTTGTCAAGATCAAATTAGACTATCAATCTGAAGAGGAGGAAAAAGAAATAGTAAACCGTGTCACTCAGATCGATGCACCTTGGTTGGTGGATCTTGGTGTGAAAATTGGTCGTGCGACACGAGAACATCCTGATCTCAAAGTGGGTGCGAGTATCAGAGGCGCTATTGATTTTGTGCGTCTCGCATCCGATGAGACACGCTTTGAGATACGCATAAAAGATCATCTTCTCCAAATCGCTTATCTCGCTTTTTCTGCTAAAATCAAGAGAAAACCAACATGTGAACTGACAGAGGAAGAAATTATCGAGGAATTATTCAGAACTGCAATGATGGGAGGTTCCCTTGATGATCTTCTACGTAGAAAGGCAGAAGGCAAAGCTGGAGATGATAAAATGTCCTTTGTCAGAGGGCCTGAACCTGATTGGGATCTAGTTGATGCAATTCGTGAGAAACGACTATTTAAACTTAAACAAGTTGCTGAAGAGGGTGATTTGGGCGCAACAAAATTAGGGCACGCGTTGTCTAAAATCCCTGATGAAAATATGTTTCAAGACGTATTTCAAGGGCCATTAGCGCCAGAACTCTATATCCTCATAAGACAGGCTTTAGAAAAGCGTCGTAAAGCCTTAGCGAGAGAATTAGCAACTCAAGTTATCCTTGATCGGGCACAAAACTTAACTTTTTTTGGATTACGTGATGGTGATCGAAAGCGGTTTAGGTTTGATGGAGATGGGGTTATCGATATTGATCGGACCGTAGAAAATATCGTGGAGAAGGGACCACGCAATGTTGAGCCAGATGATATAATTGTTACGAAACGCGAGAGAGTAAAACGAGCATGTTTACTGATGATTGATGCTTCAGAAAGCATGATTAAAGAGAAGTTAGGGCTTGCAGCACTTGCAGCGGCAGTTATTTCGCTCAAATATTCTTCAAGGAATGACTTCTACGGTGTAGTTGCATTTCATTCACAGCCATTCCTTCTCAAACAAATAGATCAAGATACCCCAGTCGATAAGGTTATAGAGTATATTCTAACTCTAGAAGCGAGTTCAATGACCAATTACTATTCAGCGTTCAAAGAGGCAAGTACTGAATTTTCAAAGATAACTTCATTCAAAAAAGAGATTTTTCTGATGACTGACGGTGTTTGGACTTACGGAGAAGATCCCATACCTTTTATTCAAAATAATGCCAATATAAGCCGAGTTAATGTTCTGTATTTAGATCCGGGAAACCTCCAATTCGCTAAAGAATTAGCTTATAAAGGACAAGTAATTAAGATTGATGGATGGCCCTCCATTGTCAGAGGAATCAATCAAATTATGAACACGCCTTATTAATTTTCTCAATTTCTTTTGGAATAAACCAGAGAATAGTGGATATGGTTATGCAGTTTGAAGAATGGCCGCCTAGGGATGGCGATGTTATTTTAACCAAAAAGGGCTTTATTTTTTACACCTTTGGATATAATCATCCAAAAGATCATATTATTACATTTCTAAAGTATATTCCGCTGAAGTACAAAGACTTATTTGACGCAAAAATTAATTTTCTAGAATGGCAATGGCTGCTTAACAACGAAACACTCGTTCGACCCACTGAATTGTACTATGGAGACACTTTATTATCCATATTACGAGAAAAATTTCCAGAATATCTTTATTTTTCTAAGGTTTTCAACAAAGAAATCATTGTAGTTCCAAAGCTAGAAATCAAAACTATTTTTGTCCCAAAAAAGGGGTTTTCGCTACTTGCAAATAAAGAAAATCCGGATACACTAGAAAAAGAAGCGATTTCTCTCATTAAATTACTATCTAAGACAAGCGAAGTGCCTCTTAACAACTTTGGAATCCATGGATCAATACTGCTTGGAACTCACAATGAAAAAAGTGATATAGATATAGCAGTTTACGGATATTCTAATTTTAAAAAAGTTAAAGACTCAGTGAGGACTTTAGTATCGTTAGATCCGTCAATTGAATATCTTCTTGAACATAAATATGACAAGTTACGAAGAAATCGGGGACTCTACAATTCCAGACGTTTTGTGATCAATGCTACCCGGCAAAAAGAAGAAATTCAAGAAGTTTATGGCAACAAAGTTTATACGCCTCTGACTGACATTTCATTTCAGGCAACGATAACTGATAATGCAGAAGCGGTCTTTCGTCCAGCACATTATAAAATAGCCGATTTCATTAATTTAGAATCTAGTTCTCCGCAGGTTATACCTAATGAAGTTATATCTATGATTGGCCAATACCGCGATATAGCGGATATAGGTGACCGGGTTCAAGGTAAAGGCGTTCTTGAAGAAATTCGCAATATAAAAACAAATGAGAAAACCTATAGAATAGTTGTTGGTTCAGGAAGACCCCATGAATATATTGAGCCTTATTATTAATCACA
>JAEORY010000455.1 GCA_016840645.1 Candidatus Borrarchaeota archaeon
TACCGCACATTTTTATTGTAGTTAACTGCTATTTAAGTTGAGGGAGACCTGTGTGAAAGTGAAACACTCTACCGCCGCAATTCATCCCCTCAACAAGTTAGGTGGTCTTCTTGCGGTAGATCTATAAATTGTAGAAAGACCGTTCCTTTCATCATAGACATGTAGTATCAAAGATAGACACATATCTATCCACCCATTAAGTGAAGTAAGTGAGTGGTATTCTCGCTAGGACGGTTGAGCGGGATACCCATCGCCGTATAGGGCACGGCTTTGCGTTTTTTATACTGAAGCGTTTGTTACGGTTCTCGTGATACACCCGATAGATGTTAACCGCGGCGATATAATCGCGGTCAGCTATATATGTGCATGTCGCACAGTAAAAGAACTTACCGCTTGTTACTTTTGGCTAGCATTGCGTCACCGGTGATACATCCTTTGATAACGGAAGATTTGTCCATAGTTGAGTATAGCTGGGTATAACATTAATAACTGTTGAAGACCCTCACATAAATAGTGGTGAAAAATATGCCTTTACAACCATTCACAAGGAATTTTACAGATGAAAGTACACATACAGGATTTCAGTTTACATTTTATTGCGACAATTGTGGTGACGGCTACAAAACAAAATTCATAGAGTCAAAATCCTACAAGAAGAAAGGCCTTCTAAGAAAACTTTCAAAGGCAGTCTCAACTGCAGGCCGTTTTACTGGAACTGGGTCATTTAGTCTTGGATATGGATATGAAAGTTATCCGCCTGAATGGCATAAAGAGCACGAAAAAGCTTTTGAAAAAGGCTGGAACGAAGCCATAGAACATTTCCATAAATGTCCGAACTGTGGTAAACATGTCGATGACAACTGCTGGAATAATCAGACGGATCTTTGCACAAAATGTTCCCCAAGAGAAGCAATAGAAGTATCTGTAGCAAGATCGGATAAAATGAAGGCAGATATAAGAGCAAAGGCTGCCCAGACTGAAGTATTTACTGGAGAAGTCGATAAAAGAACGACATTATGTCCAGAGTGTGGTCAACCTGCTGGCGAAGGCAAATTCTGTAGTAGCTGTGGTGCACCTCTCGCACAAATCCAATGTCCCAATTGTGGAACACAACTTAAACCTGGCACAAAGTTCTGCAACGAATGTGGCAATAAACTCTGAAAAAAACGTCTTAGCATCATTAAAAGAATGGTACAAAATTTGTACTGTTACCACCCCCTAATTTTTTCTTTCTTAAAATAATTATTCTCCTTTTTCCAATATGACAGACGTCTTTGGGTACGGAATTTCTATGTCTTTAACTGTTAATGCGTTTTTAATGTTTGCCAGCATTCTGCTCTCGGTTTCGAAAAGTCCTCCTGCCTTAGTTGTATCCACAAAAACCTTTGCTTCCATATTAACAGAAGATTCGCCAAATTTTGTTATGACTACCTCTATCGGAGTAAAATAGCCCTGACCATCTATTCCTTCTTTTGCTGTAGCAGGGTCATTTCTCAGAACTTCTTGTATAATTTTTATGGCTTTCGATACGTCTGACTCGTAAGATATATTAATCTTATGAAAAAGTCTTCTTAACCGGTGCTCTGAATAATTAACTATTGCTTCCTTATCAACCATCGAATTAGGCAGGTTAATTGGAGTATTGTCAGGCGCAACTATAGTTATTGAACGCAAACTCATAGTCCTAACTGTGCCTACTATGTTTTTCCCTTTAAGGTGAATCCAATCTCCGATCTTGAACGGCTTGTCAAGTATGAGGGATACCCCAGAGATGAAGTTAGAAAATGTCTGCTGCGCAGCAAGCCCCAAAACGATACCTGCAAAACCTGCACCGACTAATAAGCCCTGAATAATTCCAACAAGTTCAAATACTCCTAAAGTCCATATAACAGCTACGACTAAAATACTGATTTTAATCAGGTTTTTGATTAACATACTTACTCTGAGAGGTATGTCCTTAACCCGTTCTATCACTTTGATATAAACTTCTATACTTAGTCTTACAACGTACACTGCGCCAATCCATATAATTGCTATCAGTACCAATTGAGTCATGAAAGGATTGTTTGTACTGAACAGCACCCAATAAGAATTGAGGTTGTATCGCAACACAAGAAAGATCAAAATCGCTAAGATAACGATTATTGGAATCAACTTACGGCTTAATATGCCGCCTACAGTCTCTCGTACGTTATAGTTCTTTATTTTCTTAATTTCTATCTCCTCCAAACTGCTTAATAATTTTATAAGTTTAAAAATGTACATAAAGCCATTTATCTTAATTTGAAATAATCAAACCCTAAAATTCGAATAGAAAATACTTTTTAACGCAAGGAAAACGTTAGAAACTCACTAAAAATTCTAATCTTACTTTATATCCCTGCAGGTATCAAATTCTATCCTTTCCTCGTTGATTAAAATGGGTTCAACATAGAAGGAATATTCGATCAAACGGTAACTGTCAAAGTTCTCCTCTTTTGTTCCTTCTCTGAATTAGTGAACTAACTCACTATTAAATCCCTCACACCAATATTTGAAATGAATTTTATAAATATAACGGGTTGGAAAATATTAGACTAAATAGTATTTTTTCATTTCATTCTTTTATTGTTACTTACCATAGCACTCTGATGCTTTTTATGAAAAGTGATGTTCTTGCCGATTTTTAACTTTGTCATTTTTTCCTACCAGTTTAATATAACTGATATAAAGAAAATATTGAAATACTAGAGCGTGGAGAAGAATTGATATTAATACAGGGAAAATTTTGACTGGAATGCCAGGTACAGCGCTTTACGTTGCCGGAATATTTAGGATGAACAATGAATCAATAAGAGATCTTTAAATATTGAAGGGAGGTTTTAAGAATATCTTTTTTTAGTAAGCCTATATTAATCACTTTTGAAAAAACATCGTTACATTTATATGTACCAAATTATAAATGATAATAAAGAATATATAAATTTTAATTAGCAGCTTGAATTGACAACTACAATAAATTAGTTGAAGACATTCTTTTTGAATACTCTTTGAATAACCAGTTGTCTTTTTCTTCACTTAGAAGCTAAAAGGTCTTTTAGAATTTGCTAATTCTATATTTATTCATGACATTGGATGAAAGTATGCATGGTTTCGAGTAGTACTGTAGAAGACGTTTTTTTCAAGGATTTTGTAAGCGTCGATGAAAACGACACACTTTCTAATTGCTTCTCGCTCCTTAAAGAAGAAACACCAGTCTTAATTGTTTTAAACAGTAAAGGCCGATATAAAGGTGTATTGACACGCCGATCGATAATAAGGTCGAGGTTCGATCCATCTACAACTAAAGTAAACACCTTAATGCGTTCTGCGCCTGTTATTACAGTACAGGATTCCCTTAGTAAAGTTGCACAATTAATGTTAGAGAGTGAAGTTAGAGAACTTCCAGTTTATAGAGATGAGAAACTCGTAGGATTAATTACAGACGAAGCTGTCATTCAAAAAGCTGTCATTAATGAATGGGGAGAAACAAAAGTCAAGGAAATAATGAGCAAAAAACCATTTGTTGTTGAAGAGGACGATTCAGTAGCAGAAGTAATAAGCCTCTTTAAAGATCAAGGAATCTCTCACGCACCTGTTGTGTATAACGGGAAACCAACTGGAATGATAAGCATTCAAGATATTATTGACTGCGTATACATCCCAAAAGAAAGTGAAACATTTACTGATAGACGGGGGGCGGGAGAAAATATCAAAGTTCTGAGTGCAAAGGTGAGTGGTATAATGTCAAGACCCCTCACTACGGTTTCGCCTGAAACTAATTTGCGAGAGACTATAAAGATAATGGCTGAATTTGATGTTTCCTCATTGACGGTTATCAGTGATGAAAGAATTGTAGGCATTGTTACAAAAAGAGATTTTCTTGAACCAATTGCACAAATAGAGCCAAAAGGTAG
>JAEORY010000456.1 GCA_016840645.1 Candidatus Borrarchaeota archaeon
GTCGTATCTAATTTAACTCAATAATTTTTCTGAAAATGCTATGCTGCGGTAAATTTAACAGTTACCTTTTCGCTTACATCAAGTCCAGTTTCACCTGAATCTTCCAAAGATAACTTTACAGTTCCAGCACTTGCTGCTGCTACTGTAAGTGTCCCTGCGCCCTCTTCGATAGCGACAACGCACGAGCTACCAAAACCATTTATGGATGGTGTGCCAGCAGTTCCGCCATCAATATTTACCGTTACCTCTGTAACTTGAGAAAGAGGATTTTTGTTCCCAAGACCATTCGTGACTTCAATCGTAATGTCGAAAGTCAAATCGCCAGCTGGTGGGTTAAATTCGTCACCGTCATCACCAGCGAACTGGATGTATTTCTCTTCGCGACCCATATAGTCAACAATCAATCCCATAATTTTAACTCCTATGAACTTTCCACTTATAAAGTGTTGTTGTTATTTCTAAAAATCTTCCCGTTACGGTACAGGGAAGAATAAAGTATTAACTGCATTTGCTAATCTGTCTAATGCTGTCGTTATTGAAGCTGGGGGTGACCCCGCCCAATGTTCCGGAGTTCCTGCGGTGTAAGTGCCACCAGGACTCTCTGGCAGGAAAGGTACCGGATAGTACAGAGAATGGATGGCGTGCGCCAACCGATCAATTGCACCATCGATAGTCATTGGTGCCGGACTCGCCCAGTCTTCTGGATCGGACGCCGGGAACAACCCGGATCTGGCGCTAACGGACAGCGTAAATTTTCCGTAGCTTGTTCTCATAAGACTCTCTCTTTGGTAAAAATATCGAAACACTTTTATTACATGTCGACTCTGTCATAAAATAGCTATTTCTAGAAGCTATTAATATCGGTCATAATGCAACTAGATCCTCTACCCCAAGCAGGTAAAGTCTAAAAATCATGTTAATAAAAACGGATTAGAATTCTACGAATCGCTTCAAAGTAACGAAATTTAAGGTCTCATTTGGGTTAAAAATTCTTCAATAATTTTATACCTCTTATCAGTTTCATCCTTTCTTGATTCTGATAAATTTCGTATAATTTTTTTCACGTCTACTTTAGTGACCTTTTCGAAACCTTCACCCACCAGTTTTTTCCTAGCCTCGGCAATAACTTTACTCAACTCACCCTTGTTTTTCAAGTTAGAAATCAATCTAGTAACAGTCATTCTGTTTTTGGTCTCCTACGACAATTCCTATCTCCATAAAATTTCTTTTTTCCCCATGTCCAAGGTCTCCACCACGAAGAAATGGGAACCTTTATTCCCCATAGAATCTCAAAATAGTCATACCAAAGATCTAACCCTTGAGAATCATCCTTTACACCACTACCACACCCTGGGCATTTTTCTCCCACTTCTACTTCTATATACTTTTGAGCAAAACCACAATTTCTACATCTAACATATTTTCTCCAAACCTCAGTCATCCTTGTTCTCCAAGATTCGAAATTCTTTCAAACGAGGCTTGTTGTCTTGATTCCTATCAAACAAAGCTTGAAAGATTCCATGATTTTTATATGGGCCATCATCGTAAACACCAAAAAGCCCATTTAAAATTCCCATCAACCCCACACTGCATTGACCTGTTGCAGATTCTTCAACCTGTACAGTTGGATGATCTGCTAAGTCATCATTACACTTCTTATGGGAAAATACCAACTTGTGCATCGCTACAGGATCTACATCCATTAATGAATTTAAAAAATCAACTACTTCTTGTGGGGTTATGGATTTCTTTATCACAATTATTCTCCTATCATGGGTTTCTTTACTCCTATAAAGTTCTATACTGTCTATTTTCTCCAAAATCTACTCTAGCAATTCAAATCTGCTAAGATGATGGTAAAAGAATTCGTAATTACTTATATTTCATAATCTAAACATAGAAATACTCGAGCAAATAACGGGATAAAGCCACTTTTTTGGACTTTCAACTATATTAAAATATCATAAATATTTTCATTACAAAGGGCTATAGTCTCTGTCAGACCCTCTTCAAACACCTTTTTAACACCTATATTTCGGAATTCTTGGGAATATTTCTTAGAATTACACTATTTCACGATTATAGTCTTGGTTTTTTATGCAGTCTTGAATCTCTAAGAAGGCTTTCTCAGGAGTCATATTATTTTTAAAGTCCTGAATTATAAGATAAGACCAGTTGAGTCTTTTTATTTCGGATAGTTTTATCCTATCCCTATTTTTGACTTGCTTCAATGAGTGTTTTTTAGTTATCTTCGTGTAATGCCAGGGACCATTCCAAAGAATTGCTAAAGTTAATGATGGGATAATTATATCGGCATCCCAACCATTAAACAAGGGCTCATTATGTTTACATTTGTAGTCCCTAGAGAGCAGTTCAAATAGTTTTATTTCTGCTTTTGAACGTTTTACACGCTTAGCAGCAGAAACCTTTCCAGCTTTTTTGCCTGCTCTTTTTCGGACTTTTGAGATACAAGAGTCACAGACTCTTCTTCTCCTCCACCACTTAAATTCTTTTCCGCACTTTTTGCAGACCAAAAGGTAAGTTCCGTCCTCTTGTTTTCTCCTTCTACCTAGAGCTTCATATGATTCTAAGACTTTTTTTGAGACTCTTTTCCTCTCTTCTTCAGTCCAAACCTTATTCTTAGCTCTGTATCTGTTGGAGCAGGATATGCTACAGAAGACTCTTTTCTCTGAATGTTTGGCTGTGAATTTTGCTCCGCAGTACCTACAGATTATAGTCTGAGGGACCTTAGTGCGTACCTTGTTGTTCATAGAAGTTGAACAAGACCTGCCACAATATTTACGCCTACGGTCGTTAGTTTCAAATTCTTTTCCACAATAACCACACGTTATCTTCATACAAATAAAAATAGGCTCTACAATAAGTCATGTAAAGCCTATCTTCATTCAATATGGCTGGCTAGAAAGTCAACTGGCCCTAAACTACTATCACTTCTTAGGGGACCCTCTAGCGAATATCACGCTGATCTAATAAAATAAATAGAGATTCGATGACAAAAATGAAAGAGATAACGGGCTAACCTCTTTTTGTGATTTGATCCCAATAAACCAAACCATATTAAGTCCCGCCGGTTCAATTTTACCGTAATTGAAAAGGTCCGTAGAACTGTCCCTATCGGAAGGACCGTACTAACCCTGTACCTGGGTCATTTAAGGATGACTCCTATAGGATTGCTCCTATTTTTCTTCATCATTGTAATCCCTCCCGGCATTCATCGAGAAGTCTCTATTTATTTCAAAGAGCAATAGGTGACAAGTGTTAGCAAGATTCCTTTATGTCCAATGTAATCCTGCTGGCATTCACCTATTTAATAAGTAAGGCGACAAGTGGTGGTAAGATACGTTTTGTTCCTAATGTAATCCTACCGGCATTCGCCTTTAATTTTAAATCTTCACCTGATCAATTATACCAATCCAGTGCTCAGGGTTAAGCCTTCCTGAAGCAAAATCTGCAATTACTGTAAAGACCTGATCAGAAAATCCACCAATATTCAAAATATCAGTCTGTTCCTTCGCCTGAGTTGAACCATATGGAGTGATATCAATCAACGCCATCTTGGCATTTGGATTCCTTCTCTTGAACTTCTTCCACTCTGACATGGATTCGGTTCCACGATTTAAGGATCCGTACCATCCGTACCCACCCCATCCATAGCTATCAGCCCAAGACTCATTATCAGAAACATAAACAATTAGATCACCCTTAGCGTTCTCCTTGTTCAGCTTCTCCAATGGAGCACTGCAATTCGTGCCTCCACCACCAATAGATCCCAGCTTCTTGGCATTTGTCATCACACTATCACGAGGATTAAGTGTTATGTTGACCACATCCTGTTCAAATGGGATAACCTCAGCTTCCGGATTCTTCCTGAGAATTGCTGCGGAGATCAAAGCTGCTACATCCACACAAGTTA
>JAEORY010000457.1 GCA_016840645.1 Candidatus Borrarchaeota archaeon
TATTTTGCCGGTAATAGTCAAAGCACAGAGTCTCAGCACATCGCTTTCCTTCGTCATAGCAAGCCCTGATTCCGAGTGGGTTTACGTTGCCCCAGTAACTCTCCGGTTGGGGATGAACAGTTGGATCTCCATAAATTTCTGATGTAGATGCTTGAAGCAGTTTGATTCGCAAGCGCTTGGCCAGCCCAAGCATGTTGATAGTTCCCATTACTGAGGTCTTTGTTGTTTGAACAGGATCAAATTGATAATGGATCGGGCTAGCAGGGCAGGCGAGATTGTATATTTCGTCCACTTCTACGAAAAGCGGGAATGTGATGTCGTGCCTGATGATTTCAAAAGATAGGCTGTCCCAAATATGTGCTACGTTTGTCTTTCTTCCTGTAAAGAAGTTATCTACACATATGACTTCATTTCCATGCTGCAAAAGCTTTTCGCACAAATGACTTCCTAAAAATCCTGCTCCTCCGGTCACTAATATTCGTTTTTCCACTGTTTCCTTCCACATTTTTCATTATAAATTCCAGTTTTTTTCATGGTGTTATCTTCTTCATGAAAAGAACATTTACGCGCAACGATTTTATTTATAAGTTGTCGCGGATTAGTAATTTCTAGAAATATTTTTACAATTAGTGCTCTTAGCAACTGATAAAATCTAATAGGGTAACCTAGCTCGTTTAATCGACTTCTATGATAATCCCAGAACTCTTTTCCTCTCCGCTTTAAAATGTTTGTCGCTAAAAACTTACGGTAGTCATTTAACTCTTCCATAAGTTTTTTAGAGAGTTCTTCATATTCCAGATAATAGCTCCCATATTTAATAATATCATTTATATTCGCAGATGAATAACAGTTTAAGTCTGCTGATTTAGCACTTTGAGTAGCACTGTGTAATCTCTCATACGAAAGTACCTGATATACAAAACCATAATCACAATTCTTTAAATGCTCAAAACAAGCACTTGTGTCTGCATGTGGTGATGAATTTGGATAAAACTCATTACTCGCACGTACTATGTCAGATCTATACAGAAGTGATGTTGGAGATCCAAAACCAAAATCTCTTAAATATTTGTTTAGCAATATTCGTCGACAAATTTCTCTACCGGAGAACACATCTCTAGGATACTCAAAACCTTGCCTCTTTATACAATATCCGCTTATTTGGTAGGAACCAATAAATCCTACAGATGGATTCTCTTCTCCAAATTTTACCATAAGCTCGAGACAATTCCTAAAAATGATGTCATCTGCAGAGACGACTTTACAATATTTTGAAGCAGACGATATATATTTAAACGCAATATTGTGATTCTCTATTATTCCGACGAACTTTTCATTTTTCTGAATTTTAATTCTGGAATCCTTTTTGGAATAGTGTGTAGCAATTTCCAAGGAACAATCTGTACTAAAATTATCAACTATAATATATTCAAAATTAATATATGTTTGTTTTAGTACGCTTTCTATACATTCTCTAAGATATAGCTCTCCATTATATACAGGTGTGATTACACTAACAAGCGGATTGATATCCGTATTCATGGCGTTTCTTAATAGCCTCGAGTGAAAATAGAATGAATCAAAATCCGCGGCAGTTGCAGCGACCTTTCCAGGGAATAATAAACATAGTAAATCGAATAGAAAAATTTTCTACTTCGAGAGACGACGAATGAATTTATATCCATCAGCAGCTAGCATTACTTTGTTGCTACAATTAATTACACCGCACAGCTTATTCCTGCTTCATCAATTGCCCTATTTTGCGATTGATCCTAGAAGCTACATGAATCTACTCACATAAATCCGATTCTCCTAAAACCTTCTCTAATTAGCTCTTCATCATTGGTCTAAGAAACACTTCTGTTACTTCCGTAGACTTTGGCAATAATAAACACGAAGAGACGATTTGCGCGATATCGTTTGGTTGAATCAGTATTTCTGGATTATATTCTTTTCCAGTTTTCATATGTAAGTTTAACTGCATTTTTGAAGCTGTCTTTCCCGGAAAAATACTTAATACTCTAACACCGTACCTGTTGACTTCCTCTCTAAGACAATCTGCGAATCCTTTCAAAGCTTGTTTCGAAGAAGTGTATGCGCTTAACCTTGGAACACTTCTTTTAATTACAGTTGAGTTTATGAATACGATCTGTCCTTTTGCCTTTTTCAGATCGACTAACAATAATTTTGTTAGTATAAATGGTAAGTACATATTTATATTAAATTCTCTTCTAAATTCATTTATACTAAGATTCTCAATTTCATTATAAGAAATCACTCCAGCACTATGGACTAGCACATCAATAGATCCTCCTAATTCCTTGATTGTCTTTCCCAATTTGATAACACTTCTCTCAGAGCATAAATCTAAATTTAGTACCGAAACGTGAATTCCATATTTATTTGCTCGGTCTTTAACGTCTTTGAGTCTGTTTAAATCTCTTCCCACAAGACATAAGTTCATATTCTTCTTTGCTAATTCAATAGCAATCTCACTACCGATTCCACCACTCGCACCAGTTATTACGGCAAGCTTGCCTGTCAAGTTAAGCATGTCTTTCACTCAATTGTATTTCTAAGTTAAAATCCGTAGATGATTTCTAATTTCTTGCTGAAAAAAATTACCAATTTCCTTTTTTTGCTGTTATCCTCACGAAAAAGTATGGTCTTCTTACACATCATTACAGTGTACGTAAACTCAATACCTTGATCCGTTAAGATTTGCCAGCATATTTCTGTAGAATATCTCTTTTCTTGCACACGTTACACTCCTCCTTTAAGATGCACTCAAAGGTTCGCTGATTTGGGCATCACACTCTCAAGGCACTCGTTCAAGTACAAATCACTGTTGTGAACCGCACCGACAACATCTGCCATAGGTTCATTTGGAACCACTCAAACACTCCAGCATTTTCCTTTGGCCAAACAGCACAGACACTGGCAATTCACTGCTGAACCCATCAGACCGTTGAGCTAACAACTAGTAACGGTGATCATGCAGGCGTCCCTGGACAATCGAATGCTCCACAAGCGAAAGTGGATACTGTAGAGATTACAGCCCGCGATTTACCAAAAGCATCTTGTCTACTAAGTTCCAATAGACTCAAAGTTCTATGCACCCGGACAAACTACTTTAATAAACGTTGTCCGCACGCTCTAGGCAACACATCTTCTGTTACAGTGTTGACGCTTCTGTTTTAGCCTCGTTCAAGGCTACCCGACCACCATTTTACGGCAGTAGAAACCCTCAGCGTATTCCTCCGGGGCATTTGACTCAAGGCCGCGAATGCGCATAATCGACAGGAATGCATTTTCGGTGAACCATGCTTGACTGTCTTGAGTCTTAAAAACTTCGAGGATGTTTTGCACCTTGGTTCGGGCTTGTCCTCCACTCAGGTGAACGAATAGATTTGGGACGCCAAGGTCACCGTCATATTTGATGATCTCGTATTCGAGCACGAAGTGATCCCTGAAGGAGTTCCAGGTAAGCTCAGAAACCAGACGATGGTCCTGATGTAAGTCATGGCGGTAGTGCGTGAAAATCACGTCCGGAGAGATCCTGCGCTTCAGTTCCTCGAAACATTCCTTAATTTCACCTCCGATGTAGGGGAAAAAGCTATCTCTGAAGCCCCTAACAACAACTATCTTCTGTTGCGCTCCGGCCAGAAATTTTCGGGCGCTTTCTTGTGCCTCCTCACCTCGGTGACCAGATGCTCCCAGAACCACCCAATAGACACTCACCGAATTGCCTGCGCTCAGGAGCTTCAGGATGGTACCCCCACAACCGATCTCGATGTCGTCGCTATGTGCTCCCAGACAGAGCACCTTCAAATGTTTGCTGGACTCTCCGAGAAAATCGATCTTCAACATGATGGTTCAGGATCGTCTCTCGTTACGCACGTTCGGAAAGGAGAACTCGTTCC
>JAEORY010000458.1 GCA_016840645.1 Candidatus Borrarchaeota archaeon
TTATTTACAATGGTGTATCCAAATTGTGAATATATACATTTAATATCTACAGCATCCATTAAATTTAAAAACTCTGAATTTTTACTTGGGATATCATAAGGCATTATACCTATCCACGGTACCCCTCTATTAGTCAGCTCTTTTCTCAAAGGTTCAATAACTTGTTCCAACCTCCATATATCAATACCAACTGTAATAAACATGTCGTATTGTTTATTCATTACGACTTTCATAAGATAGTCTAAGCCCCAAGTATCACCTCCAGTTGATACTGATACCAAATTAAACGGCATTACCTTAAAAACGTCGTACAGAATCGGGTCAGAATTACCAGCCAAAAGGCAAACAACCTCGTACTTGTTGGGATCTATTTGTGATAATAACGCACACATCATATTACCATTCCCTGTAAACGAGAATGGATGTTCCCCATAAATCAATATTCTCTTTTTCATTTTTCACCTCTTTGTGATTGTGTTACTGTGTATCTTGTCTTTCATCAATCTCCACATGAGCTATGTCAACCCCTTCATAGACATATCTTTCAACATCTTCAACTTTCCAAGCTTCACCACTGATTGATACATATCTATCTAATGTTTGGATCCCTACATTTGAGGGCACATAAAGAATCATGCTTTTATTCAACATTTGTCCAGCAGGAGACTCCTGATCAACAAAGTTTCCAAAAAGCTCCTCGGTGAGTAGGCCGTGACAATTACTCTTAATTGTACTCCACTCAAAGTTTTGCTCGTAGTCGTCATTCCACTGGTCATCAATGGTCTCACCAGAAACAACGTACCTTTGTAGCTCGCCAGATACATTACACTTGAGAATCGTACACTGATTATCAAATGCTTCACTCTCAAAGTTCCTTGGGGTCATAACAGCAACCAGGAACTTCCTAGTATCCGAATTAAACGCAATAACATCACCACTAACAGCAACAGAATCGTGCTGAAATATGGCTTCTAAGAAATACTCACGAACAAACGGTTTCGTTACCTGCCTATTCGTCTTATAATAAAGGTATTCACCAGTGACATTTCCAGCCTCCCTTAAAATAGTAAAAGACGTGCCAATTTCTTGTAACGTCTCTTTTATGTCAGGCCCAAAGCTCATTTGGTTATCCTTTATTACGATGTACTGTTTGGTTCAACAATTACTTCATTATCATCAGTATAAGTCGTATCCTCCCCAAGCTCATTAGAACTGAACCCTGCATCTATCTTAGAACCAAACATGACATAAGCATCTACACCCTCAAACAAATGAGGCTTTTCGTCATATTCTTTTTCAAACTCTTTATCCATGGTTTCAATCATGGTAGTATAGTGCTTGAATCTATGATGCAGGTGTGCCCCCTCAAATCTAAACTTACGTGCGGAGCCACTTTGTAAAAAGAAAAGCAGATGCCGAGTGGATCGAAGGCGTAGCCACTTTAATTTAAAAGAGTCAGTTTGAGGGAGGGTCCACCCTAAGTCCGACTCGGCATCTGAGATTGCATCTAAAAAGTCATCAGACACAAGGTCGTTAGTCTGTGCCCTGAAACTTCTCTGTAGTCTTACAACTAATTCGTTTTTAGTCATAATCGTGCCTCATTATAAGGTTTTTCTTTTCCTTTTGGCACTTTTCGGTTTCGCTTTAGCTTTCGGCTTATTTGTAACAGATGAAGAGGCCTTCGCTTTAGCTTTTTTCTTGGTTTTAGGTTTAGGTTTGGATTTAGTTGAAGGAGAAGATTTAGCTTTCCCCTTCAACTTTCCAGGTTTAATTATTTCAACGGTGCCTGTGTTCTGCTTTACTTCTTCCAATATCAACTCAGGAATTGGGCCAATTTCCTCATCATCAAAAATACTACCTTTAGGCCATACTGCTGATTCCTTGCCAACATACCCTCTCAGGGTTGTTTTCGTTTTTAATCTCATCCTATTCACCTCTATGTGATTGTGTTAGCAGTTGTTACTCTACATCAAGGATATAAACAGCTTCCGGGAAATAAAGTACAGGTAAGCCTTTCCGCTGCGCTCTGATCCATACAGCTTCCGGGTCCCACTCGCTTTCCTGATCCATTTTAATATCATAGACACCAGGAATACCAAACGGGGCATTGAACCATTCAGCAATGTCCTGACCCTCTACCATACCATCAGACGGCATGAAGATAACCAAGTCATCCTTCATAAAGGTCTTGGTCATTGTAACCATGTCTTCGCCAGCCTTGTAACTGGTGGAAGGTGCGGTGGACACTGTAACAGTCCCAGCCTCGGCGTCAACCGAAGCAATAGTTTCATCTTCATAGGTACCTGCTGATACATCATGAAATCTCAGCGTGGCACCAGCCTCAAAGTCTTCAGTATCAGTGACATAGATAACTGTAGTACTATCTGCCGTAACCGCCGATGTTATATAAGCCTCTACGGTGTAACGTTCCCGGAGAACAACGATATCAACATCAAGGATAGAGCCAAGTACGTCAGTCCGTACACCAACAACATTATTCGATGCAGGCCCATATAAGTCTCCATTTCCAAAGTAGCTTTTCTGGAACAACTGCTGAATGGCTGAATCCTCAGCCATATACCTTAATACAGTCTGCGTAGTGTATAAGGTATATCTGGATGCATCTGTAACTGTATCAAGCTGGATTTTGGCATCACGAATATCACTAAGGATATCTGCACTAGCACCAGTGCCCCACTTGTTAGCAGCCGCTAGAGTAACCTGATTAGCAGTCGGGATATTGTATGTAACAGTTGCCTTAACACCACCTTTCTCAAGGTAGTTAAAGGTACCTTCTGAAAACATCTTCACATACATCCACTCTTTCCTGCGGTCACAACGAAAGCGAAGACCCCTGAGTTCCTTGGCCAATTTACGTCTTGCGTTCATCTTTGCATTGACAGTTCCCGGCTCTCTCAGGTTGTTAAGGAACTGTTCATCGAACATCATTTTCTCACCCATAAAAGCAGCCTTGGCTGAATGAGAAGCGATGCCCCTCGGTGCTGTCTGAGGCGTCTTGGCTCCAGGGGCTTTAAAAGGTGCAAGCCCCCTTGAACCTACATGGCTCTTCCACTCAATCTGGTCTGAATCTGCCCTTTGGTCCGTGTACCTATTCACAAAATAGAGACTGGGCGCAGATGTAAACTTTGTTATAAGTTTAGTCAGCTTGCTCAATCTCAGATCAGGAATATCACTTGCTCCTACTGGCATTTTGTTTCCTCCTAATATAAGATTAATTATTTGACTACTGTATACTTGCCAAGGGCGGTGGAACTGATGTCAGTCTGCGCAGCAGAATCAATATTCCATCCCATACCAGTATACATAGTATAGTTACTGACCAACAACACACCAAGGCCACCTTTGGCATTTTCACCTGTACCAGTCTCAACAGCACCAGCAAGAACACCAACACAATCAGAATAACCGTTAGTGTTATCGCCAGCTTCAACCGAAGCACATGCATCGTCACCTACAGGCGCACCATTTGTAAGGGCATCTGTAAAAGTAATTTCTGCCTTGTTGGTGTAGGTCGTACGATCAATGGCGGTAATAGCACCACAATTGACTGCAGATATCGCTGTTGAATTGATAATAAGGTCATCACCCACGTTGAACTTGTAGCTGTCGTCCATCGTTACCTGTGCAGCACTCTCGCCTGATGCAATATCGTTTACGAGAAATGAACGAGCAGGGTCATATGCACTAGCAGCACTGACTGTCGTAGGCGCATAAGGCAGATAGTATCCAGCCTTACCAGCCGCAGACAGGTTTTTGGCAATGGCTGTTCCCTGTTTGATTGTACCATACCCTGCCATTAATGTTATCGGCACAGACAGTGCATAATCAAACTCACTGTACAGGAGTCGCCTGTAATCGGTCTGTACTCCGTCATAAACATGAGGAGCGTCA
>JAEORY010000459.1 GCA_016840645.1 Candidatus Borrarchaeota archaeon
TTTCAACTGAATTAAAAGTACAACTCGTAACAGATGATGTAGCATTGTCATCCTCCCACGACACTGTCACAACAACTAATCTATCATTTCCAGAACCTTGTTGAAGAGAATACGAAAAACTATGTGAACTCAATCCAGCATCGCTATAACTATCAGCACTATTCTCGTAAGTAATACCTCCACCAGACTCATTCAGAGTATCATATTTACCATCTATTGCTTTCATGTTAGTAAAATTGCTGTGATTACCAACATCAGATATGCCGTCCACATTACTTGAATTGTTATCAACGAAATCTTCTACCGGAGGTGTCACAATTAAGGATTCATTTAAGGTATCAAAAATAGAATCAGTGGTGTTCTCTTTATCAAAATCATAATGATTGCCTAAATCTGGCGAATTGTCTACATCACTCCAATCATTATCAACGTAATCCTCATTATTAAAATCAGCATAAGCACGCATATCATCATTAACAATCATGCCAGATGCCAATAAGCAGATTAGACTGATGATTAAAATATATAATTTTTTCATGTGAATTTATCCTTGCAAGGTAAACTACTTTCCTTCAAAAAAAAATAAGATAAAGTGAAAAATAAGAATTCTGGTAAATTTCTCAACAATGAATATCAAATTGAGTTGCCTGAAACTGCCCTTTCAGGCAATTCGATTTTCAGAATTTGATATTCATCCACTTTAAGAGGATAAAGAATAACTTAAAGCAGCTTCTGCGTGAATTTTTAAAGTATTAAGCAACTTTACGTCAGCATCTTCTTGTTTAAGAATCAACGGTAGTTCTGTACAGCCTAAAATAACGCCATCCACTTTATAATTACCTATTATCTCCAGAAGTTTGTTCTTACTTTCGTTCCTAAAAATACTTATCACTAACTCATCAAATATTATTCTGTTAATATCATTCTGTTCACTCTCTGTTGGGACTATAACCTCAATTCCAAGTCCCTTACAGGCATTTTGATAAAATGAAGACTGCATAGTAAACTTAATTCCTAGAAGCAACAGTTTTTTCATGCCTTCTTGCTTTGCTTTTTCTGCAGTTACTTTAACTATGCTAAGAAGAGGAATATTTGATAATATTTCCAATTCTTTGAAAACAGCATGAGGTGAATTAGCCGCCATTAAAATAAACTCTACACCTGCCTTTTCTAATGAGTTAACGCCTTCAAGGATATATTTTATGTACTGTCGCTTGTTGTTTTCATTTTCAAAATCAGTGAACTACCTCACGCCAAAGCAGTGAGGCTTCCTGCTTCGCAGACCGAACTTGCTTTCACATAGGGAATACGGTTGAGGTATTCCAAGGATGCGAAAGTAGAGGATTCAGTCTCCACAGGCTTAACATCCCTACGTCCCGTAGGTACCAGATGTGTTAACCCTTCATGTTCAATAGTAATACTTGAATTATGATCTCTGTCCATTACTAACCCACAGACTGGACAGACATACACACGTTCATCCAATCCTATGTCACGGATAGTTCCACAGCGCGAACAGGTTTTGGTGGAAGCAAACCATTTATCGACTTTGATCGGAGTATGCACCTTTACTTCAAGTGTGCGTATGATCCCTCCGATGGCCGTTGATACGATTTTCCTGCCCCATAATCGTTGCCAGGCCTTGACATTCTCATCCTGATAACAGACCACCCCATAAGTAGTGTGTAGATAGTGGACTAGTTTGTGCTTAATATCCTTCTTAATATTGGTCACCTTAGCATAGGCTTTCTCCAGCTGGCGCTTGGTTTTATACCAGTTCTGACTGCGAAATTGACAGCGACTTAATTTCTGGTGCAATTTTCTTAATTTTTTGCTAATGGGAATGACATACTGAATGGCAATGCCGTCTGACAGCGTTAACTGTGTTTTAATGCCGAAATCTATGCCCACCGTTTTTACCGGCGGTGTCGTTTTTGTCTTAGTCTGGTAACTGGTGATCGCCACGAAGTAGTCGCCATGCCGCTGAATCAGGGTGGCATTGGCCAGTTCACTGCCAGGAGGAATTTGCGCTAAGTCATTTACCCGTAAGTGTTGTGAGATGCCCTGTATCTTGAGATACTTGTCATTCAGGATACGGTAGGTATTGCCGTATTGTTTCAAGGGAATAGACTTCACAGAACTCTTGTATTTGAGGGGACCGATTTTATGCCCCTTTTCTTTTAAGCGTGCCAGTCCCTTGATGTTATCGATGGTTCGCCTAATCAAGCTCTGCTTCATGTGTGAGGAGAGATGAGTCAATTCACGGAGTTCAAAGCTATCTTTGACCTTGACTGGCACTGCTGAGAGTTTATAATCCATGTCAAACACATTCGGCTGCGAGAGAATATGATTATACAGCCATTTGGCTTCCAGAAATAAACGCTTCAACTGTTCTTGTGTGTGCTGGTTAAGGTGGGAGTTATCAAGTTTCACCTCAAACACCCGACAGTTTTGACACTTGCGGCGTGCTTTAGTCGCTTTAAAGGTAGCTTTGAGGATCTGGTTTTTTGATGATGCTGTCGGCACTCCCGTAATCATCTGTAGCATTATGTGAACTCCCTCGTGCGAACGTCTTGGTCCTTCCTGCTGCAACTATAGTCTAATCATCACCACACTATATAAACCTCGCGCTATTCATCACCACGCTGAAGCTGTGGTGCTTTCTAGCTCATACATGTAAATTTCTGGAAATCTAGGCTAAAGATTACAATTTCTGGATAGTAATAGTCCATATTTTGTTCGTAGTATGTTCTAAGAATAAGCTCATAGTATTTTATTGTTGATTCAAAGCTTATACCGCCAAGAATCCCGATTCTTTTTGTCATTTTTGCCTCTTCTCTTTTCAATGCACATTATTTAGCGTGGCATCTCTTAAAATATTGCAGATTTTTTTTGAGTCATCAATTTCTCCCATTCATCTCTCATCATAATTTTCGAAACATCTTTAAGATGATCTGTCGCAAGGACACCATAAAGATGATCAATTTCATGCTGGACTAATTCGGATAGGTCTCCAGCGAATTCTTCTGTTTTAATATTACCATTCTCATCTTGATACTCAACTTTAATGCTTTTATGCCTCTCAACTTGAACAAAGAATGCAACCTCAAAACAGAAGCAGCTATCCCACACCTGAAACAGTTCATCACTTTTCCAAATAATTTTAGGGTTAACCATAACGAATGGCCTTTCTGGTAATAGAAAAAGGATGACCTTTTTCATATGACCTATCTGAGGCGCAGCTAGCCCTCTGCCGATCTTTTTTGTTTTCTGTAGATGAATAAGAGTATCTTTAAGGTCCCGGATAATTTCCGTAAGTTCTAAGTTGAAATCCGTGACTTCTGATGATTCTTTCCTCAATTTAGGATTCCCGATTAATAAGACATCTTTGATTGCCATAACCAAAGATTAAAACTACTTCCTCTTAAATATGTAAGGTAAAAAGCACAATTGATTCTTTACAATGAAATGGATTAATTAGAGTTGAGAACTCATGCAAAATATTAAACGAATTAAAAGTGATGAAAAGCTCTTAGCAGTAGTTAAAAACCTAAGCGAATTAGTAGTCTACCAAGAGGGTTCTGTAGTAAGTAGAACTATTATGGATAAAGAAACAGGAACTGTAACTGTATTTTCCTTTGACGAAGGAGAGGGTTTAAGTGAGCATACAGCGCCATTTGATGCTCTAGTTTACATTCTTGATGGTGAGGCAGAGATTACCATTTCTGGTGAAGCTCATCGCGTGAAAGAAGGTGAAATGATTATAATGCCCGCTAATGACCCACATGCCCTTAGAGCCGTAACACCGTACAAGATGCTTTTGGTAATGATAAGGTCTTAGTACTTTTTTTTCTGTATTGAATTTTTTTTATAAGATGTAAAGAAATACATAGGGAAAATTCATGGTAAAAT
>JAEORY010000460.1 GCA_016840645.1 Candidatus Borrarchaeota archaeon
AAAATCAATGACTTAACCGTTGATGTGAATAATTCGCATTTACAGTTATTTCTAATAAAATCAATGACTTATGCGGGCGATATTTATTAAGATCTGTTTACTTTTAACGTACCATATAACCTTTTTGACCCTTAAAATAGACAAAAAAATTATTATATTTGCAGTTAATGTATAAATAATTACGATATCAATATAAATTTATAGGAGAATATCAAAATGAAAAAATTAATCGCAGCGGCATTAGCTTTAGCATTCATGGCAGTTGTTACTGGTTGTAACATCACTGGTGGTCCAGATTCTTACGATGGTCCTGACGGTGTTTGCCCTAACGGTGATTGCGAAGGCGGCAACTAAGTTTAACTTAGATACCAATAAAAAACCGGGCTTTTATGTCCGGTTTTTTATTGATTGTTAAATCTGTGAACTAACGCACAAAAAAACCTCTTAGTTCCTGCTTAAATAAAAGCATTAGAAGTAAGAGGTTTATTATGAAACTTGGTAAAATATTTAGAACTATTGTTGATGAAACAATATCATTGTCACCATTGATTATTACATTTATTATAATGAAAATAATCTGGGAAATTAAATTCTTTTCTTAAAACAATGAAGCAATTTCTTGTGAACGCTTGGCTAGCATTTCTTTGGTTTCTTTTGCCTTCTTTTGCGCGTCTGGTGTTTCTGCCTTGTCGAACTTACTCGAGTTAATAACTTTATCAATCTTCTGTAAGTAAATGTCTTTAATCTTGCTTAGTAATTCTTGTGCATTATCCATACCATTTATTTCTAGTGTGTAAGCAATACCTTTAATAGTTTCAATGATATCACTGATACGGACCTGGTCCTTCATTCCTGGATTACGTTGTAATTTTTGATGCGCTTTCTTGGCACCTAAATGATTCACTAATTCAAGTCCCCATTGTTTAGGATTAAATGAGATAGGATTGTCGTAATCGTTGCGTCTTCCTTTCTTAGGTAAGATACCATCATCGCTGATACTGATGTTTAATACTTGAGCTAATGCAGAATATAAACTAGAGCTCAATACACCTTTGGTACCATGCTCTGGTGCTAATGCCGCTGTCCATTCAACACGATCATCAAACATAATAACCATATCAATTTGCACAGGGCCTATTGGTGTATTGTGGAAAATCACATTAACACCTGTGTTGGTTTCATAATTGCCGTTTAATCTACAAAACTCAGTAATCTCATTTGTATATAATGCTTTTACTTGTGCTGGTGTTTTACCTTCGATACGCGGTACGATAAACTGTACATCAATATCACCGTATTCTTTTTCTGGATTAGATTTTAAGTCTGTTTGATAGTATGTTCCTGATCCAACAGGACGTCCTACCCTAATAGGAGGAATACCATCACGTTCTAATCCTCTGTTAAATGCATCTTGAAATTCTTTAAGAGCAGGCATTAAGTCTGAAATAGACTGTGGGTTAATTACTGTGTTTTGTGTTGCGGCGCTTGCCCAACCGCCCTCTGGTACAAATTCGTGTGCTCTCATGTTAGTTAAAATTAGTTTCTATCGAAATGCCAACTAATGCAATATCGCTATTAATGGCTTTGTTCATCCAAAATGAAATTTGAGAAGCCGGTGTCTCATGTGTCATTCTTGGATCATGCGTAGGTATTACACTATACTTGATTATATCCGCATTATCCTGGACCTTTTTAACTCGTGTACGAGTTTTCATTGTACCACCTTGAAAGTAGTCATACAATGAACCTAATACTTCTTGTCCTACCGGAAATGCCTCAGAACCATTATTACCTGTGTAATAAAGTCCTAAGTCTGCTGGATACTTACCTGTGATGATTTTAAAATTGTCACCTTTGGCATGTTTAGAAACTACCTTCTGTAATTCTTTACGAATTCCGTAAGCCTCTTTTCCTTTAAAGTTTCCTTTTTGGGCAGTGGCTCTTGTATCAACTTTATTAATTTCACTAATACGCATAGATATATTTATGCGTCTACAATCTTTACCCTGTTCAATTGAGTTTGACCAGCATCACGATGAGCTTTAAGTGTACCACGAATGTGATATGTATTGTTGCGTGGCAGTGAGTCCTTGAATGCAAAGAATACAATATTTTTCTCGTCTTTAACAGCGGTGACAAAATAGGTATTATAATTCTTAGAATAAATGCTACGCAATACACGAATGGTTGTATCAATTCGATCTTTTACTTGACCAAAATGTGTGGATTTAATTCTACGAATTTCATCGTCGATATCTTCACGCTCAATAACACGAGCATAAACCTTGGGCAATGACATTAAAATAGCAAAGTGGTAATTTGCCTGACTGTCAGTGTTCCAATCTTCAACTTCTGTGGTGACAATGACATTCTTTTCAAAGTCGTTAATTTTGCTAGACAATGCTTTAAACGTTAAGCCACGAAAATGAGCTTTCATGTCTGCACCAAATTGGTAATCTTCTTGGGTTAAAAGAGTAGGATCTTCCAATGAATCGAATGCATAAGATTTATTAGAAATTCTAGCAGGCATTTCTTTTTCGGTCCAGGTATCTTTATATGCAGGTGAATCATGTTTGATATATTCACCCTTATTCATGCGATGACCATATGCTGCCGCCGCCCAAATCATATCAGTTTCGACTTGGCATACTTCTAACAACTGAGACAGCTTCATGTTATTACGTTCAACTCTGTTCATATCTTTACGCATAATAATCAACCATTGAAAACGTTTGAAACAATAACTTCAGCAACCTGTTCAAGTTGCTCGAGCATTTCAGCGGACATAGCGTCCGGAGAACTAAAATAAGCCACGGTTGCTAATACTGCTCCAACCAATAACGATGCTGATAAAAAAGTTTTCATAACAGTTCTCCTAGGATTCAATATCTTCGTATGCTACAAACTTGCGAGCATAGGTTCCCATATAAGGCATGTTCAAGTTGGCAATATAAACACCGTTGTCTGTAATTTCAACAACACGACCTTCACAGTTAGGATCGTCTTTGCTAACACCTTTAATTTCAATGTGTTGGTTAAGTTCCATCTTAAAACTCCTCATTCCAAAGTGCGTCACGAGCGTCACCACGTGTGGCACCAAGACCAAATTCAACTTCGTTGCTGCGGATTGCAAAACGGCCACCTTCAGTAATCATACGTTTTGCTTCTTTGCTGAAGTCGATCCAAGTAAGAGCATCCAGGACGCGAGCATGTGGTGTCTTGTTGCCAAGCTCTTCGAGAAATGCATCAATGCTTTCGTCCATACCAGCTTCGGACCAATCAATGACTTTGATCGCATCCTGTGGATTTACATTAATATCAAACTGCTGATTTGTAATATTGTTCCAACCAACTGCTCTCATGTCTTGCTCCTATTTCCTAACTATGTGCATAGTATAGGTGATCCGAGCTAAAAGGTCAACCTTTTTATGGAATTATATCCATAAAAAAATCAATGACTTAGCAAAAACTTAGTATATTTTTGTAAATCATTGATTTTATTAGAATAAAAAATTGTTATATTTCAGTAACTTAGCAATCACCGTATTTTTCTAAACGTGCAATTTCGGCGTCGATATAATACTTGATCTTTTTAGCATCACGCATTCTAGGTGAATGCTGTACTTGTCCATATCTATATACTGCTCTAAAAATTTCAGCCATTTGTCCGTTCATATTTTTATGTGAAATCAAGTCCTGAATTTCTGTTGCACCTTCCGGAAGCTCATAATAGTTTGCTGTACTACCGTCTGATACTTCTTTATGTTCTTGTGCTAACTGAATTCTACGTTCTTCTGCTTGCGCTTTTAAATCGCCACCAATACCCATTATTTTACCTTACCTTTTATTGTTAATGCCCAGATGAATTTAATCATTCCGTATAATGATATCCAATACATTTTT
>JAEORY010000021.1 GCA_016840645.1 Candidatus Borrarchaeota archaeon
TGGACTCATTTATCAAGAGGACGATATTAGTTCACCCTATCTGGCCAAAATATATGTAAACGCTGTTTTACAAACTAGTGGTTATACAATCAACTATGCTACTGGTGATGTAACGTTTTCGGCCTCTAAGTCTGGTCAAACAATAACGGCCGATTATTCTTATGCTGTTAGCTCATTATGGACACTAGAGCCATCATCGGGAAAGATGCTTAATATTGAGCACACCGAGGTCCAATTCGCAGGCGATGTTAAAATCCCAAATGCTTATCATGGTGATTCCAACACAACATGGTTTGATTTCTCTATCTGGGTATACAACCCAGCGGACCTACCTAATAAGATCCAATATTCGAACACTAGATATAAGTCGGAAGCTGATATCATCTCGGATGCAAACTTAGCATATCCACACAGGCAGTTTGGCAATCTTCCAGGTACCGATGAGTACCTCACATTTCCATTTAACTATGGAAGTTTACAGGTTCTTAGAAACTCAGTTGGTGCTGAGCTGAGAGTCTCATTAAAAGACGATATCCCTATAGAGGGGAGTTTTGCCAACTTAACCGTATATTTCTTAAGTAGAGACGAATGATTAGAGAAATTGTCATATGGCTACAACCCCTTATTGAGTGGTTTGCCAAAATTCGTATCCCTTATTCCAAAAAGAGAATTACAGGTAAAGAATATTACAAGATGCGCGATGAGATAAAACCAGGGGCCGTTCTGCTCACTTCTGTGTGCGGTGAACTATCAAATCTCATAAACCCTTCCGATTATAAACATGGGGCAGTGTATGTGGGCGGAGATAAGGTTAAGTATGTGATTGAGGCAACCTCTAAAGGCGTGATCAAGACGGACTTGGTTACCTTTATGCTTACAAAAGACAAGATCCGTGTGTATGACCCATTGCTGAGTACAGAGATGAGACAAATGGCAGTTTCCGCTGCGCCTTACCATATAGGGACACCCTACGACTTCGCTTTTGATCTAAAAAACGAGAGATTCTATTGTTTCGAGTTCATCGCCAATCTATTTGAGACTTATTCGGAAATGAAAGGCCTCAAAAAGTCGTGTTTTTTAGGTTATGATGTATATGATTCAAGTGTCATCACAGATGATCCGAAAAATTTCAACCTGAGATACTCCTGGGGGGAGTGATATGCTTTATCAATGGATAAGAGTCTTGGATGGGGACAACGGAACCATCACCGACGTTTCACTCGCCAATCAGGACGAGAGCAGCACAATTGCTATGGATCTTGTGGTAAGTGAGGACTACATATATGTAGGACAGCATTTCCCTTTTAATAATATTTATTTTGACGTGAATACAGTGAACGCTGTATCGGCAGATATTTCTATAGATTATTGGGCCGGACAAGGTAACGGTTGGGTGGCCGGAGTGGATATTCTGGATGATACATCATCGGCCGGTGTACCTCTTGCTAAGAGTGGTGTGGTTCAGTTCTCACCAGATCGCAAGTATTCATGGCATCGCATCAACGACACAGAGAATGAACCAATGCCAGCAGGTCTAGAGACGATCACAATATATAACGTCTACTGGATGAGAATTTCTTATAATGCGACTTTAACAGCGGGAACATTGCTAAACCGTATAGTATATCTGTTCACCAGATCACAACAGTTAGATAATATAGATACTCAGATTAATCGATTTCTAGATAGCTTTGAGTCTGGAAAAACTGACTGGGAAGATGAGATTGTCACTGCTTCTCAAATGCTTGTTGCTGATTTGAGAAGAAGAGGGCTTGTCACCCACTATGGCCAAGTATTAAGATTTGAGGACGTAACCTTGGCGGCGGATCTAAAGACGCTTATCCTTATTTATCAAAACTTAGGCCCTGGATTTAGGCAAAAGCTTGAAGATGCTAGGGCAGATTATGAGAAGACTTTAGATATGGGTCGTTATACATTTGATAAAAACAACGATGCTTTTACCGATAGTGGTGAAATTACAAACAAAGTAAAGCAGCTAGTAAGATGAGTAAAATTTCAACAATTGTAGACAATATACGCACAAGAGTCGGTACTGTTTTATCGGACCATAAACAGCTTTTTAATAATCGAATTATTGAAGAGAACGACACTCTTTTTCTAAGTAAAGGCTACGCTGTAGGGCTAGGCCCTGGCACAAACTCTAATAGACTATTATCGTGCAAGCTATCTGTACTTAGAACAGCGACTATTACTATCACTAGGGCGCATTTTGGCGTGGATATGGATGTAGATGTTAGGAATACTTTAGAGAAGGATCTTTTAGAGGATCAATATCTAATTATTAATGATCTAGAGAAAGATCCAGACCTAGAAAGTGTAGTTGCAAGTATCAAATACCAGTCAGATAATGGAATTGAGGAAGTTTTTACGGCACAAGGCCATTTTTTGATGGTCCAATCAATCTATGAATTTGAATATTTTGAAGATTTAACTTAAGGAGCGAGGAATGGCCTTACAGACACGAAATTCAGTATTGGCAATCAAACAAGAATCAACAGAGGGAACTCCTGTAAGCCCAACAGCAGCAGGAGACTATGTTGCGCTACAGGAAGGGTTCACTATGGAACCGGCCTTCGCGGAACTCGATAACGCAGAGCTAACTGGCTCTATTGCAAATGCTAAGACCGTGCTTGGAATTGAAGAACCTAGTGCGTCATTTTCTCACTACTTCAGGGCCTCCGGGGTAGAGGGGCAGTCCCCTAACTATGGACCATTATTGGAAAATGCATTCGGCGCAGAGACAGAAAGAAGCACTGAACGGGACACGATCGCCGCTTCTACTGTGTCAGTTATTAAGGTCGATACAGGCGAGGGATCTGAATTTCAAAGAGGCGATGCATTGCTCGTAAAGAAGGCATCTGGTGTGGGCTATGAAATCAGAAATGCACTAAGTATCGCTACAGATGATATCACATTGGCCCAAGACCTCCAGGACGCCCCTGGGGTTGGCGTAAATCTAGGGTTAAATGTACTCTGGTCCCCTCAAAATTCAGGGCACCCTACGCACTCTTTATGGCTTTACAGAGGCAACAACGCTGCTGGTGCAGTGGAGATGATGGCCGGATCTAGAGTAACAGAAGTTTCAATTGATGTTACTGCTGGAGAGTTCGTAAATGCTTCTTACTCAGTAGAAGGAAATGAGTACTTCTATGATCCAGTTGAAATCACTGCAACAGATGTTGCTTTTGATTTTAACGATGGCTCAGCAAGAGCTGCTTCCATCACGGCCAAAATGTACAAAGATCCCTACGAGGTTGCAAGCGCCCTTCAAACGGCCATGGATGCGCTTTCAGGTGATACAATCACAGTTGCTTACTCAGACTCAACAGGTAAATATACTGCGACATCTGATGGGGTAACCTTTGAATTATTACCTGCGACTGGACCAAATACTGCTAATGAAGGCTGGTCTACACTAGGATTTGGCACTGCCGATTTAACAGGGGCAACAACATATGAAGCTGCCTCAGCACTCGATAAGTCTAGCCCTCAAACTGCTTCTTTTGATGCTGCTGATCCATTAGTAGCAAAATCAAATGAAGTCCTATTAGGGCCAGATGCACAAGAAATTGTGTGTTTTGAAGCATCAAGCATGACAATCACTTTAAGCAATACTAAGGCCGATATTCTTTCTGTCTGCTCTGATTCTGGTAAATCTGGATCAGTTTTCAGCGAAAGAGAGGCCACTATTGAAATAACTGCCCTCCTTGAGGATCACCAAGCAGAAGAATTTAAAAACTTCAGATCTGGTGACAATATGCTCTTTACTTACAACCTAGGTGAAAAGAGTGGAGGCAACTGGGTTGCTGGAAAATGTATGAACGTACATAGCCCAACTTGTACCATAAGCTCATTCTCTTTAGGGGATAGCGACGGCCTAGTTACTTTAGAAATGACATTGACTACTTATACAAGTTCAGGTTTAGGTGAACTTTACTTTAATCAACTGTAACAAAGGCTTTTTATGAACTACAAGTGGACTCCTAGCGAAACTTTGGAAGGTTTTGTTGAAATTAAACTGCTTAAGTACAATGACAGGATGAAGGTGCTTGAGTCCCTTAATTTAAAACCTAATAAAGAGGGTGAGGTCACGGTTAACAAAGACACGATTGACCAGCTCAGTAAGATTAGGGAAAGGCTTGTAGATCAAATTACCAAGGTTGACTTAAAGCATAAGGACAGTGGTCTGCATTTTAAGAGCTTAGATGATTTGGAATACTACGAGGAATACCAGGAAGTGGTTAACAGCCTTTCTGGTATTCTTTTAAACGGTGTTAAGCTGGGAAACGGTTCAAAGAAGCGTTAAAGCTTCAAACGAGGTGGGCATGTCAAGGCAAGAAACTAAGCAACAGCACACAGCCCTTAGTTCAAGAGTATTTCGACAGAAAAATGCTCAAAGGCCTTGGCTACACCTTTGATAGTACAGACCTTACTTACACCAAGGTTCAGATTTTTGCTTTGATTGAGAACACGGTCAATAAAATTCAAGACGAGGCCTCAAAGAAGACGAAAATTAATAAAAGGCCGGGTAAGTAAGGGGTTTGTATGGCAGATATAAAGATTGATTTAACGCTTGCAAACTATGCTGGTATCGTAAAAAACCTAGAAACAATCAATAATTCATTAAAGGGCCTTCAGAAAACCACACAAAAGATCAATACAGATGCGGCCACAAAAGGCTTTGAAAAGCTAAATGAATCTGTTGAACAGACTAATGAAGAATTAACTAAAATTGATAAACTCCAAAAGACTGTAGCGGGGTCATTTGGCGCTATTACAAGTGCTGTAACCCTATCTGTTGTTGCCTTTAATAATCAAAGTAAAATTATCAGCACTTTTAATAACGGTACAATTAGGGCAGCTACAGCACTACAAAAACTTAATATACCATTCCTGAATATTGAGAAGACATTAACAAAGGCCAATATTGGTTTTGCGAATGTTGTTAAGGGATTAGCAGGAACAATAGATACCAGTAGTAAGCTTGCTAGAGCATCAGTTGTTTTAGAAAGAGGATTATTTGGTTTAGCAATTAACACAGGAACACTAGGAGCGGCCTTAGTCGGTCTGGGTACTGTTTTAAATCAATCAACAAATGCTTTCGCTGATGCTATTGGGCAGGTGAGTATTTTTGCTGGTATCTTGCTTGGTTCATTCAGTGTTGTTTTAACTAAAATTATATTAGATCTAAGTAACTTTGCCTTTGAATTAGGTACAAGTGTGGTTAATGCGGCCAAAGATGCATCTGCTGCGTTTGCTGACTTAGACAAAAGTACTTTTGTATTTAATAGGACTGTAGAAGGTTTTAATAGGGTCTTTGGGGATGCTATAGGCAACACCGAGACCTGGACCAAAACTATTGAAGAACTTGGTATGGCCACTGGTCTTACAACTAAAGAATTAAGAAGGTCAACCACAGAAATCATTCAGGCCACAAGTCAGATGGGTCTGAATGAGGAGCAAATGAAGAAGCTCCTTAAAATATCTGTCGATTATGCTGCCCAAACAGGCAAAGACACATTTCAAGCAACAGTCGACTTTATTACGGCCTTAAATGGTGGCGCTCAATCAGTTATTAAATATGGCGTTAAACTTAACGAGGCCTCTGTACAGCAGAAATTATATAAAGAGGGTTCTGACACAATATTCAAATCATTGAGTGATGGACAGAAAATTCAAGCAAGATATAATGCCTTGTTGACCCAATATGCTCCAATAGCCGGTGTTGCTGCTGATATAACTAAAACATTAGCAGGACAAGAGCAAATTTTAGAGACCAACGTTGCAAGGGTAAATGAGCAGTTCGGTAAAGGGACTGCTATTATTGAGAGATCAAACATTGTTAATTTTGCTTATAATAAGGTTTTAGGCAATATTAATGATAATGTTATTGCAACAGCGGGCTTTTTAACGGCATTAGGTGGTCGTTTCTTACAAGTTGCGGGTTTCGTTGGCAGTCTTGTCCTTAAGCTTTTATTACTTCAAAAAGCAATCAAGATTGTAAATATATTACTCTCCACAAATTTAGCACAAACAGCATTTGGGACATCTATCCCATTCCTCAATAAATCAATCGTTGACTTAACCAGATCAACAGGTGCAAGCTTTGTTTCATTTAAGAGCCTTACAGATATAGTTAAAACAGCAGGAAGTTTAATTTCTGCCACGGCAAAAAATATAACTGCCGGATTTTTAGGTATAAGCACGAGTGCTCTTAGTTTTACAACTGTTATAAGAGGTGTTTTTCTTAAGGCAGTTGTTGGTGCAAAAACTGCAGTTTTAGCACTATCTAAGGCCTTTTTGGTTCTTTTGGCAAACCCAGTCGTTTTAACAGTAGTAGCTATTTCAGCAGCTATATTTGGTTTATTTAAAGGTTTACAAGAGTTAGAGAAACAAACAGGGGCACTCTCAACTGTATGGGAAGTATTTACTGAAGTATTAGAGGCAACATCTAGTGTGCTAGATCCTTTAATTGATTCCTTTGTTTCTTTAGGTAAAACCATTGTCACTATAGCTAACAAGGCATTTGGTTTCTTTGTGGCCCAATTAAGTAGATTGATATCGCTTGGAATTACCCTTCTTAAAAAGAATCCATTTGATATATTTGGGCAAGAGCAACTAAAAAGACTAGAAGAGGCCAACAAAAAACTTGTTGCTTTTGGCACTGCTGCTGAAGGTGTTGATTTTGATTTAAGGAAACTTAATAAAACAACCAAGAAAGCAAGTGAAGATTTCAAAAAACTTGAGTCTGATGCTGAAGGAGCAGGATCAAGAGGGATTAAAGAATTAGAGTCATCTATTAAGTCCATTGAGACAAGATTAAGAGATTTTGGTAAAGGCCCTCTTGAAATAGCTAAAAGAAACTTCAATGAAGAGAAAAAGATTGTTGAAGATTCATTGAATGCTAAAATCATAAGCAGAGAAAAAGCAAATGAGACCATTTTAGGGCTAACAAGAGAATTTCAAGCAAAAAGACGAGCAATTGCACAGGATGCCAGAGAGAAAAGGCGCAAAGAGTTACTTGAACTTGAGCGACTTGAGCAACAAGCGGCCCAGAGAACTGCTGAAATACGTAATAAATTCGAGGGGGCAATTGGTGTTGCTGCTGGAGATCCTTTAGGTCAATTAATTGGTGGAGCTGAGAAGTTCAGAGATACAATAACTGAAGGGTTTAGCGCAGAAGAAATCAAGAAATTCAAAACTGAAATAGATGGTCTTGGTGATAGTTTTGGTATTGGAATAGCATCAGGTTTTGCTACAAAGGTTCTTGATGGAGCTAGTGGAGCAAAAGATTTAATTGTTGGCGGTGCTACTGCTTTAGTTGACACAGTTGTGCCTGGATTAGGTAAAGCTGTGGGTCCGATATTTGATGCATTTGCACAAGGTCCAGAAGCGACAAAAGCTTTTGTTAAAGATTTCACACGTGCAATTCCTAATCTGATAAAAAATATAATTTTAGCGGCCCCAGCTTTTATTGAGGCGATAATTGAAGAAATACCGATACTGGTAGAGTCGTTAATTCTGGCCATTCCAGAGGTGATAGATGGTTTTGTGGCTGCCCTGCCTCGAATTATAGAAGGTCTAATCCGGCTCATACCACGATTAATCCAAGGTATAATTAGGAGCCTACCGACTCTATTTAGGGCGCTAATCAAGGTTAGTCCTTTAATAATTACTGAGTTGGTAAAAGAGGCCCCTAGGTTTATTACTTCATTAGTGAAAAATGTCCCGCAGATTGTAGCTGGGCTTGCAAAAGGTTTACTAGGTCTTGGTGGAATATTTAAAGGTTTTGGTAGCGGTATCTTTGATACCTTTAGAAACCTTTTAAGTAATTTTAATCCAATCAACATATTCAGAAAGATATTCCGCTTCGATGGTGGTGGCCGTGGAGCGGTCGAGAAGTTTCTCGGGTTCGATTTCCCATTTATCAAATTTGCAAAAGGTGGTTTGGTTGGTGGCCGTTCTAGAGTAAGGGGTGATAGCCAGCTTAATGATGTTGTGCCAGCAATGCTTTCCCCAGGGGAAGTTGTCTTGCCAAGGTCTGTTGTTAATAGCGGACCTGGAGCAATGGTGCGCTTTCTACAAGACATGGGATTGGCACCCAGAAAAATGTTTCTCGGTGGCCTAGTTGGTGGTCTAGTTGACTTCGTTGGTAACGCTGTCGGTACGGCAATTAACCTTGTAACTGACACCACTGGTTTTGTTTTTGAAGGAATCACCACAGGTGACATAGACAGGATTAGGGATGGTTTAAGAAACGGTTTAGATGAAATAGGTAGTAGTGGGTTTGAGTTAAGCAGTAATCTTCTAAGTGCATTAGGAATTGATGAACTCAATTTCATACCAAACCCACCAAGAGATCTCTTAAAATCTCTAAGGGAGTTAGGTGCCAACTTAAAACTAAGCGATGTCTTATCTAACCCGGTTAGGGCCGTATCAGACGCTGTTAGAAGTCTTTTGGATACAACACTAGGTGGACCACTTAGAAGTGTTCTCAAGGCACCAGGATTACAACAGGGTGGGACTATACCACAAGGTTTTCCTAATGATAGTTTTATAGCTGGCCTAACCAGTGGTGAAACTGTTGTACCAAGAGATTTAACTCAAAGGTTAGATCGATTTATTAACAATAATGATTCTTCACCTGGAGAGTCAGCTCAAGGTTTAGATCGTGAAATCCTATTTAGGATTTTAGAGGCATTAGAGCGCCCACTTGTAGCAAGCGCACAAGTCGATTTTAACGAGGATACCCTCGCCGATATTATTTTGACTCTCAATAGAGGTAATAAAAGGTTAGCATGAATATAGAATTAACACAGGGTAAGACAGCTATTATTGATGATGATGATTATGATCTAGTGAAAAATTATAAGTGGTGTGCAGTCACTCATGATAAAGGTCGAATTTTTTATGCCTGTGCGTGGGTTAACGGTAAAAGAATAAAAATGCATAAGTTAATTATGGATTGCCCACAAAAAATGGTTATAGATCATATTGATCATGATGGTTTAAATAACAAAAGAGAAAATCTAAGGCAGTTAACAAAGCGTGGTAATCGCTGGAACAGTTTACCTAATAGGAATAGCAAGTCGGGTCTTAAATACGTAACGAAATTCAAAGATAAGTGGCAATCAAGAGTCATGAGGGAAGGGAAGAGAGTATTCTTAGGTAACTACGATACTCCAGAAGAAGCCAGTATAATTGGGCACTGGTACGAACAGGAGGTGGGTTATCGCTGATACAAATCAGAGAATCCGATTTATGGCCAACAACCTGGCATCTTTGAATGTTAATGCTTTTACATTCTCTAGCGAGGTAACAGGTTTTGAGGCAAGTAATGCATTCAACTCTTTTAGATCGAGCACCTGGAGAACTTCAGGTTTCTTCAGGATTACATCGGGCTCGAATGATGAAATACATATTAATGATGGGTCAGATAAGTCTGCGACCATTGCTTCGGGAGAATATACGACGGCAGCTTCTCTGGCAACGGCAATACAGACAGCTCTTAATGGAGTATCAGCGAACTGGACAGTTACCTACGATACTGCGGGAGGCTCATACAAATTCACTATTGGAAACTCTGGCTCGGTTACCCTCAAACTTTCCACAACTACAAATGCGGTATGGAATACAATCGGATACACAGGCACAACCGACT
Organism: Candidatus Borrarchaeota archaeon; assembly: GCA_016840645.1. The sequence goes on from JAEORY010000021.1 coordinate 9,683, forward strand.
TAACAGGGACGAGTTTCCCAGCACAGGAGCAAAGAGCACATGATCCGGTCGTTGGTGAATTTATTACTTTGGATTTTGGTGGCATACTTCCTGTCACTTTTGCTGGCGTTATATCAGATGTGGCCGTCAGCTTTGGACTATCGTCAAGTGCTGTTGTTACCCTTGAAGGAAACAACATCAACGACTTTACTAGTCCTCCCTTCACTAAGACCTTAACCGTAAATGCTCAAGGAATATTTGAATTTAATGTTTTAGATACACCGGCAACTTACCGCTTCTGGCGACTAAGATTTGTCGACCCCTATAATTCTATACAAGGTCCGAACCTTGAGTTTGGTAACATCTACTTAGGGGATTTCCAAACCTTAACAGGGGCAAATATTCAGGCAGGTTTTGTAGATACGCTTGATGACCCATCTAAAAGGTCAGAGTCCGAGGGTGGTGTTCTTTATTTTGATAAGCGTACAAAATTTACAAGATTTAGTAACTTGGCCATAAGATTTATGGAAGATGCCGACAAACAGATCATTAAAGATGTTTTCTCAACTGTCGGCACTACTGAGCCATTCTATGTTGCCCTTGATCCTCTTAGTAGGATTAACTCTAACACAACAGAATTTACTAAATTTGTTATTTTTGATAGTGAGCCACAATTCACCTCTATAGGGTCATGTTATTTTAACACTGTCTTGAATTTAAGGGAGGTAGTCTAAATGGCATTTTTACAATTTGCGAAGAAACAAATGATCGAGGCCTTAGACACGTCGGAGAAAATGGACCTAGGGGGTATTCAGCCATCTCAAAGTGGAGAGTTGAAATATATCACTATAGGCCTTTTTAAACTTGGATCACTTGCGGCAGCGACTAAGGTAAAAATAGGACTGCACTTATCAACTGATTTCACCGCTGCTTATGCTTTTTCTGACGAAATTTTTATAACAGATATAGAGTCAGCAGAGGATAACATCACAACAGATACATGGCGGGCAGTAGTTAGGTTTGATTTTAACCGGCCAAACATTAACAAAAACCAAGAGTATAGGTTATCATTGCAAACAGTGGACTACACCAGAAATGGCAACACGGCCTATTTGGGATCTGTTAGGGATGAGCCCTATCCAATATATTCATTAGCTGGCGCTAATTATGGAATAGAATATCCGGCCTCTAAGGCCTTATTTGCTTTTCAGGAACCGACATAATGGCCAATAATTTTGAGACAGTAAAAGGTAATGCGGCCTCTGAGAAATTCAACCTTATAAGACTTGAGCCAGCAAGGGCAGTTGAAGGAGATCTAACCTTAGATAGTGGAACAACGTATACGGCAACTTTTGCTTTTACTAATATATCAAGGATTTTAGTTGACGGAGTTACTTATACTGAAGTTAATTCTTCTCCATCAAGTGGTGAATATTCCTTTAGCGAATCAACTAAACTCATCACTATTAATCTTGGGGCTGCTCTTACTACTCAAAGAGTGATATGCTTTTATTACCACTTCTACTCTACAGATAAGGCTAGGGTAGCAAATGAAGACCCTGAAAATACATCTACAACATTAAGAGGTTGGCAGCCAAGGGTTGCTAGTGAACCTACGTTTGATTTCAATTTAAAAGATGTGACAGAGGGATTTTTATCTACATCGAATAGCTCAGTAAGACTACACAACGAAGATTCATTTTTCGAGCAATACCTCACTGACAATGACTCGTTTTCAAATAAAAATATCACTATTTGGCAGGGGATAGATACAGTTGAAAACATTAAGCTTGTTTATAGGGGTCAAATCAACCGTTTATCAATTGGAAGAAAGGTAAACATTCAATTCTTTGATGAATATGCAAAATTAAACAGACAACTTTATTCCAATGGCACATATTTAAACTCTACATACAACTCAACAAGGTTTTCAAACTTACACCCTCCAAAAGAAAACCTTCCCATTCATAAGCTGTATGCCGAGTTGACTACATACAAGGTAATTGATGAAGGTACAGCTTCGGGACTCCACAGGGTCGACGGGAGACGCCTTATGGAGGCCCACTGTACCAACTTTTCAACCACAATATCCACGTCAACCAACCGAGAATGGGGCACAATTTTAAGCGAGGGCGATTATGGCATACAATCAGACACTATCAGCGCTGTTGATCACACTGATGCTAATTTTTCTTTGCTTACTGTTGGTGCTAACAAACCTTATAGAATCGGTGATACGCTGGAGGTTGCGTCCACAAAGTATGTGCGAGTCCTCTACTTTGATGATGGGGCCGATCAAATAAAGACAACTAAAGACGCAACAATAACCACTTCTAGTAGCGTAACAAGGCCAGGGATTAGTGTTATCGTCATCGAACAAGATAGTGTCCTCTATTATGCTTTATATGGTCGGGATTATTCTGTATCTAACACTGGAAATCCTAATGACATTATCAAAGTGACCTTTGTGAATAATTTTGAGGCCACACTGGGAATGAATGCTCTTAACCCTGACACTGATACAGTAAGGTTTAGGGCATGGGCGGACACAGGGAAAAGTTTACTTCACGGCGATGTGGTTAAAGAATTTATTGAGGAGTCGGGTCTTACTGTAAATACGGCCAGTATCACCCAGGCAAACACAGACTCAACTGTAAAAACAAATTTTTATATCCCTCACTATCAAGAACAAGAATTTAAATCTATTGCCGAGAATATTGAAGATATCTTAAAAAGCACACTTGGTTACATCTTTTTAAACAATGACCTTGAAATGGGGTATAGTTTATTCGCCGCTCCATCCAGTACGACAGAAGTCACTGATAGAGAAATCTTACTAGATAGTTTCCAAACAAATATTGAATACAACGATGTCAGAGACTCCATAAGGCCAGAAAATGTTCATGACATATTAGAGTTGGATTTCTCTAACGCAGGGTTGGAAAATACAAAAGCATTATATTTACATGAAGTGTCAAAGCAAAAAAGCTATGTACATGTCCTTGCGGACACTTCTAGGATGAGTACAATCTTAGGCCTACTAGCAGAACGCAAGGCCCTTTATAAATTTCGCACAAAAATCAGACCTGATACTATTATAGGAGACGAGTTTGAAATTGACCGCGAAGATCTTATCGGGAATGTGGGCGATAGGGATATCGCAATTGTCTCTGTCCAGAAAAAATCAACTGAAGTAACCTTATCAGGATATGACTTACTAGGTTTATAGGAGTGTCGCATGGCAGAAATCAAGAACTTGGAATTTGTGGAGGGTACAGATGTCACGGCCCCTACAACCGCTATACTAGAAGTGGGAACTGCCGACGCGGCTTCCTCACTTCAAGCAGTAAACATCGCCTATCTGTCCTCCATTGGAGCAGGCCTTAAAAACAATATCAATGCAGCAGTTGACCCCACAGCAACTGATGATGGTCCTGATGGGGGCTACTCAGTAGGCTCAATGTGGTTCAACACCACGGCATCCCCGACTAGAATCTGGATTGCCACTGATGTAACAGACGATGCGGCAGTTTGGAAACACATGATGACAATTGCCGATGCCCAGACGATCACAGGGGCAAAAAGTTTCAGTGCTGATGTAACAGTCACTGATGCTACATCAGCAACCTCCACCACCACAGGTGCATTAAAAGTGACTGGTGGTATCTCAACTCAGGAAAACCTACACGTAGGAGGAGATCTTGTAGTTGAGGGTGCAACAACAACCTTAAACACCGCAACGCTCGACGTCGAAGATGCGAACATCACAGTTAACAAGGGTGGAAATGATGCCTCTTCAGAAGGCTCTGGTTTAACTGTAGAGCGAACGGCGACAGATGGTAGCCTAGTTTATGAAGATGCCCTTACAAGTAAGTTTAAAGCTGGTCCTAGCGGCACTGAGAGTGAAGTGATGACAGTTGGTACAGCACAAACTGTATCAGGGGCCAAAACTTATACGGCCATCAATGATCATGAAGAAGCTCTTAACATGAAACAAGTCACCACGCCTGCCAATCCGGCATCAGGTGACAATCGTCTCTATTTCAAAAATGACGACAAGTTATATAAGCTTAACTCTAGCGGTCTTGAGGAAGAGGTGGGAAGCGGTGGAGGTGGTGGGCTTGATACTTTCTACCAAGAAGACTTTAGTGCAATAACAGCAAGTGACTGGAGCACTGGTGACAACGCCACATTTATGAGTTCCCCAACGGCAGGGACTGGTGGAACAACTGGAACCACAACACTACCAAACACTACAAGTGCCATAAGAGAAGGCAACGACCTAAAGTACGTACAGGCATCAGGTTCACTAAATGACTATATCGCCTGCCCAGAAATCACTATCTATGAGAAAATGCAAAATAACTTCGTAGGTCTAGTACTTGGCGGTGTAATCTACGATGGAGATGATGGTGACATCGTAGCGGTCCTTTATGATGAAACAAATGATGTTGTACTTTCAGATGATACATGGATTATTGAGGCCAATGGAGGTACATCGAAAAGACATGTTTTTAACGTCTTTATACCAGATGGTGTTACATCGCTAAGATGGGGTATACAGACCAAGGTTGAAAACATAGGCGCTTCTCTACAAATTGACGATGTTGAGCTAACAACCAACCCTTTTGTCATTGCTGATTTTAGTAATATAACAGATTTTCAAGACTATACTCCGGGCACTAATGGATTTGGTACTATTGCCGATCCACAGGTGAGGTATAAACAAGTAGGCGACCTCGTTTACATTAGAGGCTACTTTCAGTCAGGCACAACAACCGCCGTCGAGGCCAGAATTGACTTACCAAATGGTTATACGGCATCAGACAATACTGCCTCATTTACTCCCTGTGGGATGCTATGGGTGGATGGATCAAGAGGGTTGTTTTGCATCGGTTATACTAGCTCAAGTCAAGGCTATGTTAAACTTGGTTATCATGATCGGAGCGCCAACACTGATAAAGTGGCCGCTCAAAATGCATCAACTATTGTGCCATCCTCAACATATGTTCACTTTGAGTTTGCTGTTGAGGTTCAAGAGTTAACATCAAAAACCGAACACATAGTAACCCCAACTCGCATGGCCCAACCTGCGAGTGCAAATACTGCGGATACAACTCCAATTAGTTCGGGTGCATTAACGTTCATTGGGTTTACAACTGATTTTGATGATGATGGCCTCTTTGTTAATAGCGGATCAACAAACAATACCACGCATACCTCGACCACTTATTACCTTGTCCCTCGGGATGGGAAATTTAGAGTGGGTGGGCAAGTGTATTCAACAGACACCGATATTGACTCTGATGAACGACTAGATATTATAATTGCGGTGAATGGGGTAGAGGTAAAAAAACATCGTTATGAATCATTTGCATCTTTATCGGTCCCGGCTATTGCTTGGGCCATTAACGATATAGTTAGCGTTAGTAAAGACGATAAGATTTCAATTGCCGTCAACACTGGAACTGTAGGTGCAATAACCCTCGATGCAACTGCCTCACTAGGTTGGTTTACAGTTGAACAAGTAGACACCGTCCCGGTTTTAGGCGCGATACCTGGTCAAGTCCAAGTCTATTATTCAGGAAATGGAGGGGAGTCCATCACGGGGGATACAACCGATGTTACCTGGGATGATGTCACCGTTGATTCTCATAGCGCTTGGGATGGTAACAGCTTTACGGCCCCTGAAACAGGCCTCTACCATGTAGAGGGAGCTGCAAACCACACTACCTCAGCAGCAAGAACCTATAAGGCCTATGTAGATGGCGTACATAGGGCAAACTTCTTTAGAAGTCAGTCAGGAGAAGACATAGTTTACTTTAGTGGAGCAGTTTACCTGCTTAAAAACGAAGTATTTTCAATGAGGGCCTCGACGAGTTCAACGCTTTCAGATTCTACGCTAAGCCATTGGATCGCTATTAGTAGGCGCTAGAAGATCCTCCCCCTTTTGATACAATAAATCAAAGGGAGGGTGTTTATGAGACATAGTCGACCAATGCGATCAATGGCCGTCGCAATTCTAACCACAATGATTTCAGGACTAATGGCATTCGTAGCCGACTTTCACTATTCTTCTTATCCGCAAACCAAAGAGAGGATTAAAGTTTTAGAGACCCGCGTCAATACACATGCGAAGTTTCTAGAGAGAATTGATAATAATACTCAAAAAATCTACGAGCATTTACTTGAGAAGAATAAATAAGATTGTTATACATGTACACAAAAAGGAGTGTGCATGGAGCAATTTAAGTTATTCCATAAGGGTCCAGAGGTTTTTTACTACATTGGAAACCAAGGTACATTAAAATCGTTTCGAATTAAAACAATGAAAATAAAAGAATTAAGCCCGTGTATTAGTAAGACGTGTAAGTCGGATAAGCAAGGTTATCTACAAACTCAAATAAACGTAAATGGTAAAAATAAAAACTTCAGAATACACCGATTAGTGGCCGAAAACTTTCTGATGAAGAAGGGGCCTAAAAAAGGCTTTGAAGTTAATCATAAAAATGGCAACAAACATGACAATCGGGCCGAAAATTTAGAGTGGGTACATAGATCAGAAAATACAAAACACGCGCATGATTACGGCCTGATAAAATCCAACGTGAAAGGTTTTATAAAATATAACAATTCAAGAAAGGGGAAGTATTGCGGATCGCACCCTTTTAAAAAAGTAGCAGAAGGTGTTACGATAGTAAGAAACACAGGATGCTACAAAACAGCGGCCAAGTTAACAGGTGTTCCCACTAAAGTGCTGTGGCATTACAATAAGAGGAGCGAAATATTCGCCGCATCAATGAAATAATCTTGCATTGCAGCGACTCAGATGAAGAAGAGCATGATGATCACGCTCTTAAGTATCTACACCAATGGCATGTATTGGAGAACCAGTGGTCCGATATCGGCTATCACTACATCATCTCTAAGCGGAGAGGTCTTGAGCTTGGTCGTCCAATTGCGCGTCCGGGAGCACATTCTAGAGGACGCAATAACTACTCTGTGGGAATCGTCCTGTGCGGTCGATATGATTTCGATGAGTATCAATTTGCCGTTTTAGAACAACTAATAATCAACTTAATTTGTATCTTTGACATAAACCCCGATAACATCCTAGGACATTGTGAGGTGGATAGTAATAAGACTTGTCCAAACTTCGATATGCAGGGAATCAGGGGATACTTTCATGATCGTTATAACACAAGATGACTGGCCGAATGACCTTAACTGGAAGGATTGCCGTAAGAAGGCATTGGTTGTTAAGGCCGTACAGATGGAAGATGATTTCAAAGTTTTAACGACATATGGAGAGGTTTGGGGTTTCAGAGGTGACTACCTGGTTATGGGATACCATGGCGAGCTTTATCCAATCAAAAGAGAGATATTTGAAGAAATATATTCAATTCTAGCAAAGGTATAACCATGGAAGAGAAGGTTGGTATAAAAGAAAGTAAAGAACTCCTTAATGGATGTGTAGTTTTAGCGGCCCTATGTGTGCGCAGGATGAAGGACGGATTTCAATTAGACGATTTACCTGCAATCTTAAGTGCTCTTGGATACGAGCCTGAGTTACGCGAAGCGTGGAAGGACGCTCATAAGATCCCTAGTGAGGTTTCTGATTTAGACCTAACTGAGATAATGGAGCTAGCAGGCGTGCTGCTCAAGGGGGTTCCTCGTGTATTTGAGGAGCTAAAAAAGTAGATTACTGGGACTTAATGGATGAGAATTACTTTTGGCCAGGATGAAACATGCCCCTAGGACTCCCCACCGCAATCTTTAAAGCAGTTGAAAAAGGTCTAGGTATTTGGGACTGGTACAACAAGACAAGGTATCAGCGCGAATACAGAGAGCTCACAGAGATCATTCGTGAAGAAGAGGCCAAGCCTATTTACGACGATCGCCTGAGGGACAAAGATCTTCGCGACCAAAATGTCATAGATAGGGCCAAACACGACATAGAAATCTTATTAGAGAGGTTTATTGGAGAGTCAGATGGCTATCGAAATAACAAAGACTAGGTTACTTTGGATTCTCTTACTATCTTCGTGCGCTACAGCAACAATTCCATTACGATTACAAGATAGAACACTCCTGATTGACCCGGAGGGTCCAAACTTAATCTATCCATACATGGGGAAAGAGTGTAGGAACCCTCACCGGCGAATCTTTAAAGGGTGCAAGAAGAAGAGAAAAGTTATCAAATACGACCTGACTGACGAGCGAGTTCGGTCTGAACTATCGGCGGCTGGCTTTCAATGTGTTTCAAAGTTAAAATATCAATACTGACCTTGATTTACGGATGATGACAGGTCTTTCAAAGGATGAAATATGTTTTGTGATATTCCAAAACCTAAGGAAAAACCAAAGGTCACTATTGATAAAAAGAAGGATGACGAAGGTGAGATACTTGATATCGAAATCAAAGGACTTGTTGGTTTCACGGAGGCACAAAAAGCATTCTTTCTAAAAGCGATGGAATTAAAAAAGCTTATTGATAATTCTCAAAATTACAAAATGAAAATCATCAACACAAAGATGACCCAAAAGCAAGGGCGGACAAACCTGGAAGTTTACAATCATTGGAGGAGCGGTTTTTCCAATTATGACAAAATGGTAGATCACGACATTGATTTATTTGTTACTCTATATGATTCAAGAAAGAAATCAACACTCGGATATACCTCTATGTCTACTGGTAAGATTTACACTAATCGCGCGGTCTTTAATAACTACATGAGAGGTTTCAATGGAGGCTATTCTCAAGGCATGTCGGGACTTATTGGACATATTTCTCATGAATACCTCCATAGTGTTGGATATATTCACAGGGGATGGGGCTCTTATAAGCGAAATTCCGTTCCTTATGTTTTTGGTCGCCTTGCTCGTTATTTGACTCAGGAAGTGATTGAGGGAAAACAGCTTACACCGCTCGTTTGAATTATTTTGCTGAAAATAGTAGGTAATTCCTTTTCTGTCTCTTCAATTTTTTGTAAAAGCTATAGCAGTGAACGTAATACTCTCCATCACCGTTTAAATAATAAAACTCTTGATCATACCTCTCCACCCAGTCAACATCATAAATAGTGATAATGTCATCCGCAAATTCACCAAGAGGGCTGTAATGACCATCATAGTTGAATATTACTTGTTTTTTTGGGTCATTGGCATATTCTTCCATCTCGCATTTAAACCTAGTACTCGATTTCCTTCGCATGGAGACTAACTTAACAGTATATTGCCGGTCAAAGACCTTAATAAACTCTTTAACAGACTTGTAAAAAGAAGCAGATGGAATGCCACGTCTATATTTGTCTCTATTGACCCTGCCTAACCAGTAGAAAAGCTGCTCGTTTTTAGAGCTAGCTAAGAGACCCCGGTAGTGGTACTGCATATCAGGGAAATGATGTTTTTTAGTTAGTAACATGTCCAACATAATAAAAGAGGCCAAAGAACATCCATCAGAAGAGTCTTGTTGAATGTGATAGTTTTTTAGATTCATGAAGACCTACCTAGAAAAGATCTACAAAATAAAGACCTACTCTGTAGATTCCAAACAATAGAATCAATAAAAAAAATATAACAATAAGAAATGTGAGCACGTAACTCATAACTTTAGCAAAATCATCAAATTCCATTATAAAGCACCTATTAAATCAACCTTGCACCAATCGATATTACCGGCAAGCGCATAAAATAAAGCATCAAGTTGCGCGGATAGAAATATTTGATCATTTTCTATGTGATACCAAATAAGACTACTCTCCATAAGCGATATTATCCTCCATCTCAGTAGCGATCAAAGCGTCGTATGGGTCTTTAAAGCCTTGGAGGTTGTTATGCAAGTTGATCCGCTTCATTTGTCGGGATAACTTGTATTCTACTTGCCCACGTACCTCATCCCACCCAAATAATTGGGCCATTTGAAGTGCCATGATAAGAACATCGGCCACCTCTTCTTGCAAGTGGGATCTATTAGTGCTGTGGCCATAATTCTTGGAGAGTTCAGTGATGAGTTCACACATTTCTTCCACGGCCTTTGGCACCTGAGAAGAGGCCCCATAGTATCGTAAAATATACTGTGTGTGTTTTAAGATCGTCTTAAGGTCCATGGTCCATCCTACGCATATAAAAAAGAGGCAGAAGGTATGCGCCTCCTCCCGCCTCCCTCTAACGGTGGTTTCCGTGGTAAATCGAAAGCCTATTAAAAAGGTATATCGTCCGGCACGAATCCGCCATTATTTTGTTGTGGAGTAGGTTTTGGATTGGCCTTCATCTCGCTTTTAACACCAAGAAAATGTATGACAGGCGTGATGATCTCAGTCTTATTCTTAGTTGAACCGTCTTTTGCAGTGTATTGTTGATAGTCTATTTTACCCTCTAAAGCGACCTGTCTCCCTTTTTGGAGATAGGCGTTACAGTTTTCGGCCACTTTCCCAAAAGTGACAATGTTATGCCAGTTAGTTTTTTCCTCACCTTTGACTTTTTCACTTGTAGCGACAGAGAATTTGCATATC
>JAEORY010000461.1 GCA_016840645.1 Candidatus Borrarchaeota archaeon
TTGGTGCTGAGCTATCAACGCCCAGATTACACACAAAATCAAAGTCTAAGTTTAACCAACCTATTCTTAAATTTGCCAAGATCGAAGGGTTACGAGTAGATAACTTTATTCAAGATATCAAAACCCTCCTTGCTGAATTTAATATTGAAATCTCATCTATTTACACCGAAAGTGGTAATTTACGAAAAGATGGCAAATCAACTGTTATCTATGCATTAAACTTCGCCGCAAGCGATGAAAATTTACTTGCTTTATATAAGAAAATCGGATATGAATTTGCACGAGCCAAGGAAGAACTTGCACGACTAACTAGTGAATATATAACTGCAAAAAATACGGCAAAAGCAAAAGCCACTGCTCAACTTAGTCGTGCAAAAGAACTCCGAGAACAAGGATTAACCTATGAAGCTATAGCTAATGAAATCAACCATGAATCATGGCATACAGTTGCATCATGGATTCGAAATGAAAGAATTGCGGCAGGGCTTCCAGCAAGTTTCCCTGAATTTCCAAAATGGATGAAATCGACTACTGAAGGATTAAAAAATGGATTTGTGTGGGACACGATAGTTAACATTGAAGAAATTGATCTTGAAGTAGCTTATGATATAACCATCAATGATGATAACCATAATTTCATTGCAGAAGATTTCCTAACCAGAAATTGTCCACCCTACAATGCGGACTTCGACGGCGATGAAATGAATCTTCACGTACCGCAAAGCGAAGAGGCAAGAGCAGAAGCCAGAATTCTTATGCGTGTTGAAGAAAATATTCTCTCACCAAGATATGGTGGCCCCATTATCGGTGCACTTCAAGATTACATATCGGCAGGATTTCTTCTTACGAGAAAGAATGCTTTCTTTACAAAGAAGGATGTATGTCAATTATTCTTTGCGGCAGGATTTAAAGAAGATCTACCGCCTCCTACGATACAAAAACCCGTTAAATTATGGTCTGGAAAACAATTATTAAGTACACTGATACCCTCTCTGCTCAATTTGACGCTAACATCAAAAGCTTGTATTAAATGCAAAGTATGTGAAAAGGATGACTGCCCTAATGATGCTTATGTAATTATTAGAAATGGAAAACTTATGTCTGGAGTTATTGATAAAAAGACACTGGGAGCCGGTCAAGCCAATTCCTTGCTTCATAGAATTGTAAAAGATTATGGAAGTCAAAAAGCCAGAGAATTCCTTGATTCTATTACTCGATTATTATTAGAATTAATTACCTCAAAGGGTTTTACTCTTGGTCTTGATGATGTTGATCTTAGTGCCGAGTCAAAAAACATGATAGATGGAGTTTTAAGAAAGGCAGAAGAACAAGTTGATGAACTTATTAGAGTATATAGACGAGGCGAACTAGAAAGACTTCCTGGACGAACTCTAGAGGAAACATTAGAGATGAGGATCATGCAGGAACTAGCTGAGGCTAGAGACGATGCAGGCACAATTGCTGGGAGAAATCTTGGCCTAAATAACAATGCAGTGATAATGGCTACTACGGGTGCCAGAGGAAGTAATTTAAATCTCGCCCAGATGACCGCTTGTGTTGGTCAACAGTCTGTAAGAGGTGAAAGAATCCATAGAGGATATCGAGAACGCGTATTACCTCATTTTAAGGAAGGTGACCTGAGCGCAATTGCGAGGGGTTTTGTAAAAGCAAGCTATAGAAGTGGATTAACTCCTATCGAATTCTTTTTCCATGCAATGGGTGGTCGGGAAGGCTTGGTAGATACAGCAGTTCGCACCAGCACTTCAGGTTATATGCAAAGACGATTGGTAAATGCTTTGCAAGATATAAAGAACGAAAATGATGGAACTGTAAGAAACGCAATCGGTCAAATAATTCAATTCTTTTACGGTGAAGATGGGGTTGATCCTGCGAAAAGTGACCATGGGAAAGCAATGAACATGGACGTGATATTTGAAAAAATCCTTAGTCAAAGGAGGGTTGAAGAATAGCGGCTAAAACTAAACTCTCAGCTGTAGAGAAAAAATTGAAAAAAATTGAAGAAAACGATGAACTTCCTCTTGCAGTAATTAAAGAACTAGGTGCAAAATTAGAAGAAACTGAAGTAACTGAAAAGGAATTAGACTTACTTATCGAAGAAGCGAAAAAATCCTATTTAAAAGTTTTAGTGGAACCAGGAGAAGCTGTGGGTACAATAGCTGCGCAATCAATCGGTGAGCCAGGCACGCAGATGAGCATCCCAGGGACAGAAAATGTAATCGTGAAAAGTAACGATCATGTGAATATTGTCGAAATTGGAGATTTCGTAGATAATCTCTTCTCTAATGCCGAAATTACAGAACATATTGGTGAAAGCGAAGTATTAAATCTAGAATATGATGATTACCGTGTGCCTTGCGTTGGTCAAGACGAAAAAACACATTGGCGAAGACTAAGGCAAGTAAGTAGGCATCCTGTTAACGGTGAACTACTAAAAATCACTACTAGGTCTGGAAGAAAGATTGAGGCTACCCTTTCACATTCATTTCTTATGCGCGATGAAAATAAAATTATCCCCGTAACTGGGAGATCTCTTAAAGTAGGTGACAGAATTCCTCTTATAAAACATTTACAATCTGATCATAATCTAGAAAGCATACCAGTCGAACGATATATTCCTAAACATGAAGCGTGGTATGGTTCAGAATTTATTAAAGCTAGACGATCTTGGGATCGACTTGGTCGTCATTGGAAAGAAGAATATAATGTAGCTTATACTGTCCCCGTCAAAGAAGACGACCTGCGAATAGCATTCAAAACCAGAACGGCAGAGATGCTAACAGTAGGTCATGTATATCCCAAAGCGTTTTCAAATACAGATATTCAAATCCCTGAGACATTCCAGTTGAACTATTTGTTTGGTTGGTTTTTAGGTGCATATATCGCTGAAGGATCAAATGCTGGAAGTTACGTTTCAATCACTAATATCGACGAAAATTACCAAAATCGCGTACAAAGGTTTGCTAATGAACTTTCAATATCTTGGCGTTTAATAGAAGAAACTGGGGAATTTGGACCAAGTGTATCCGTATGCTTATCATCGTCGTTGTTAGCGAAACTTCTCGCACGAATGTGTGGGAAGAATGCACCAGATAAATTTGTACCAGACTGGGCGTTAAACGCACCGGAAGAGTTCGTTTCGGGGTTACTCCAAGCATATTTCGATGGAGATGGGAGTTTTTCTGTAGAGCGAATGCAGATTCGCGCATCCAGTAAGTCTAAGGCCTTGCGAGACGGAATATGCTTATTATTGTCGAGATTTGGAATTCTCGCTTCGAAACAAGAAGATGCTGAACAGTATAATTTAAGGATCCCTGGGAAGTATGCGCTTGTCTTTAAAGATAAGATTGGCCCGATAATTCCTCATAAAAGAGATATATTAGACCAAATGGTAACAAGTGAGGAAAATAAAGAAATTACCTATGACATTATTGATATGATTCCGGGTTTTGGTAAGATATTAAACAACCTCCGTATCAAGTTGAAAATTGACGCCCACTCTTCTCTAGCAGCAAGTATTAGAAAATATACAACTAATCAAGTGATCGGTAGGCAAACCCTAGCACGGTATGTGAAATTAATAGTTGAGGAAGCAAAGAAAAAAAATATTGATATAAGCAACGAAATAAATACGATACAGCGAGCCCTTGAGAGCGATGTGATCTGGGATCAAATAACTTCTATAGAATTAGTGAAATCTCCCACTTCATTAGTATACGATTTCTCGGTTGAACAACACGAAAATTTCACTACGGCAGAGGGCTTAATAACCCACAACACTCTCAGAACTTTCCACTACGCAGGAGTCGCTGAATTGAATGTAACGCTCGGACTTCCTCGACTGATTGAAATTGTGGATGCACGTA
>JAEORY010000022.1 GCA_016840645.1 Candidatus Borrarchaeota archaeon
ATATACTCCCCAGTCAAATCCACGTGGAAACAACAATTCTTCGATTCTTTTAGACATAGTTAATGATTTGGTTCTCCTCTCTAAAATACATTCTGATGGTTACAATATCAGAATTTTATCTTTGAATAGCCTGAAATAGTGTTTTTACGCAACTAAAAAAAGAATAATAAAAGATTTTTCGTGTTATTTTAGTCCTTTAGCGCTAACGATTTTTATGATATCCCCATCGCTTAATTCGTGGTTTTCTCCAAGTCTTTTTCCAGTACGTGCATCAACAGCATGTATAAAGGTCTCTGCAAGGTCAGTATGAATTTTTCCTGCGAATTCTTTTGCAGTTGTGCCTCTTCTAACTAGATATACATCAGGTAATACTCTACCTTCCGAGTCTGCAAATTTTGTTGTATCATGAACTGGATATACAGCAATCATATCTAAAAGTTCAAAAACCGCTTTTTCTAGCGCTGCTTGAACACCTGTAGATCCATATTTTTCTAAAATATCTGTCTGAATTCTTTCAAGGCTTGCTTTTTCTTTATCAGAAATTATATCAGACTTTTTGACTTTAAAAGACTTTTCACCAGATTTATACTCAATTACATCCTTTTCAGCTAATTTCTTTAGTGCATACTCACAAAGAGCACATGTTGGTACAACTACATAGCCTTCGCTTTTTAACTCCAATAAACTGTTTAGGAAATTTTCAGAAGTTGGCATATCAATCTTGTTAGCGACGATGATCATTGGCTTCGAAACCTTTCGTAAGACTTCAACGAAGTTGAATAATTCATCATCAGACCACTTCACTGGTTTTTCTTTACTCACACTCTCTTCTCTGAGTGCCCAACGGATATGGCTTCGTGTTATTCCCAATCCAGAAAGTTTGTCTGCTAAAGGTTCATCGATTTCTTTCTGAGTCGAGTCAGCATGTCTGGTTAATCTATTCCAGTCCTTTTGGATTATTTGAAGAAACCACATATTGATTTCTCTCTCAAGAAAACTAATATCTCTCTTAGGATCATAACTTCCGGCTTCAATTGGTTGCCCATCCGCATCTATTGAACCAGAAGCATCTAAAACATGAATTAAAACATCTGCTTGTCTTAGATCGTCAAGGAATTGGTTACCTAAACCTTTACCTTGCCAGGCATCAGGTACAAGACCCGCAACGTCAATAAGTTCGACCGGTATTAGACGTGTACCTTCTATACATAAAGAGTTCACTGGGGTATCTTCTACGCCTAAATCTGTATGAGGACATGGTTTTCTAACATATGCAATTCCCTGATTTGGTTCAATTGTAGTAAATGGGTAGGCAGCAACTTTTGCGTCTGTTAAGCAGGCGGCGTTTAAAAAACTTGTTTTTCCACTGCTCGGCTTACCAACAATTCCGACGATCATTTCATCATCTCTTGTGTTCTGTTCAAGTTTGAATAACTGAATGTCAAAACAAAATGAAGGTTAAACTAAAATATAATCTTATGGTGTAGATGCGTTTCGGTCCTTGCTCTCTTTTTCAGATGTCTTCTACTCATGAAGTAGTGTCATGATGCGACCATCCGTGTCTCGAAAGGTTTTGAGTTGCGCCTTCTTCGTATCTGATGTCACTGAGAAGTCAAATTCGCCTTTTACGGACCATTGATTGTTTTCATCTTCTTTTTTTGATTTAAAGATTAAGACGAAGCCGATTTCGTGTTTACCTGGCAGAATAGGTCCATCAAAGAAGATAACTTCCCGTTTTGCCAGTGAATCATCGGCTGAGATGCGGATTGGATTGTCATCGAGATGTACAAATGCTCTCCACAACAATAGATCTGTCATCGTGTTGAGGTGAGATAGGAGCAACCTAGAACCGCCTGGCACACGATTCGTTTCAAGATGATTTCTCAGTTCGGTGGCAATTTCTTCTGGCATATCATTGATCGGACCGTCGCGAAAAAACTCGTTAAAAGTCTGGAAACCAGCAAAGTACCCTCCTCCTGCTTGATGTGACCAGTCTGTACCGATATATCTCAACCCAGAAGGATCGATTTAAAGATCAATCCAATGATCGTCACGATCATATAGATCCCATGTCCATGTTCGAGGTGGCACTTGTGAACCTTAGAATTATTCATAAAACCATGAACTTATTGACCGCATTCCACGCTTTATGGTAATCATCAATCTTTCCTTGATAGGAAAGACCAGCCTTAAGGTTATCGGGCTGTGCGCTCGTCACCGAGTGCAAGACATGCTTCATAAATACCGTTTTTCGCAGTATTTCGGCAGTCTTGAAGGAGGTTATCCCACTGTGCTTGAAGAGGTCGTGAACCATCGACCATGTACGGTAAGGACTGCCCTGTTTCACACGGGGCTTGATAAATTCCCCGACGTGTGAAAGCACCCAATCGTAGACGGCTGGAATTGCTTCCTTGAAACCCAGTCCCCTTCGAGCTATTACATAACTTGCAAGATGATGTGTTGACAAATTATGTAATCCTGAATATTTGTATTTCCCGATTATAGAGGTGTATCCAGGAAATACCTTTCGAAAGGACACACCGCACTTTTTACATTTTCGCTCTAAAAGTTGCAAGGCGGCGGTCTTCAAATTGCTCAATTTTCGGTTGCGTGTTGTATTATAGGAAAATTCTTGCTCGAATTGCAAGTCCTCGATCACGATACCTTTGCCTTTATTAATGCAGTAATTGACGATATTATCCATCTTATAGGAGATATAATCATTACGTTTATTTGTTCGATAGTTGTGCAGATTGTTGAACGAAATGCTATGATAAGAGAGAAGTGTACCGTGCTGATCCACATTAGTCAGAGCCACAAAATTATAGTTGAAATCTAAACCGATGGCACCTTGTTCGTAGCCGTAACATGGTGCGGGTTCTGGCAGTTCATAGGATACATGGACGAAATAGCGCACTTTCCCTTTGAAAAGCTTTCTTTTCACGGTCACCGTGTATTTGTCAGCATTAAGAATTTCCTGAAACCATTTTTCCTGCACAAGGTTTACGGACATGGGAATGATCAACCACTTGAGTCCTTTCTGCTTGGAAAAGGTTCGTATCTTGACCGTTTTATCGGGCAATACCTTGAGGTTCAGATTTTTCAATCCTCGTTGTTTCTTTCCGATGCAACTGAAGGACGAGTCCCGTCGTATCCTGAACTCTTCCCTACTTATGGTGCCGCGTATTCTCTGCCTGAATAATTTCTTAGTGCCAAATACCACAGATTCGAGGTGTAAATTGTTTAAGCGTGCCATTAGTGATGATCTGCGGGCGTATAAACCCTTTAACCGCCTGTCGTGTGTATCCTGTTCCTTTATTGCGTTGATTTTTTTAGTAATGGTTTTTATCTGCTGTGTCATGTAGTTCCGTTGTTTTTCCAGCCATGTTTGTTGTGCATCCAGTTTCTGCTGGTTATCGATCAAGATGGTGTTGACATAGGGGTTGTTATGACATAGACTCATCAAACATTGTTGGATGGTATTTACTTCACCGAAGCGCTCTACCATGTAGTTCTCGCCATGAAACAATAAATTATAGCCGATGCGTTTCATGCGGTTATAGATGGTGAAAATCTCATGGAGCGTGTGTTCCTGTAGCTCATCGGGATAGATTCTGAATGTGATGGTCTGTATCATAGTGATCGACGGCTCCTCTATATCTTAGAGGACAGCTCATTAATAAACCCCACAATTTTTCCAATACCCAACCAAGTAACTTTCCGAGTAACTTCCAAACCACAGGAAACAACCAAAAAAACTATATCCGTAACTCTCAAGTAAGTTCTCACCTAACACCAAGAAACAATTTTAATATAATGAACTTTCTTTATAGGACACTAGATTCCATTTTCTACAATATTAAGCGGATTCTGCCGCGCATGTTGTGATGAGTTGTGATGATATGCCTCCCGTCTCTGTAGCGCTAGATAAATCAGAAATTGAAGAGTTAACATTGTATATTCAAAAAAAGGGTCTAAAGAGAGTACGCCCAAAGACTGAATATGAATTGTTACGAATAAAAGACGGAAAAATCAGTATAGTAGTTTATACATCAGGAAAAGTGGTTCATAATGGATCTAAGGAATCTCAACAAGTAATTGATGCCATCTTAAAGAAGGAACAATATGACTATATTTTGGGATCTGATGAAGCAGGCAAAGGCGAATGGTACGGACCACTTGTTGTAGAAGGAGTCGCATTAACTCCAGATTTCATCATAGAATGTAGAAGGATGGGCGTCAGGGATAGCAAATCAATTGCTAAGCAACAACTGTTGAATCTTGCACAAAAACTTGTGAAGAAAAAATTTCCCAGAAAACTGGTAATTCTTAAGCCGGAAGTCTACAATTCAAAATACAAGGAGTTCCAGAACGAAGGAAAAAATCTTAATGACATGTTAGCATGGGCACACTCAGCAGCCATAAAGGATTTATTGAAAGAAATAAAATTCAACAACGCTAAGGTTGTCATAGACAAGTTTGACTTTCAAAAAACAGAATACAGACTTGCAGGTGTCGACAGGACAAATCTAGAAATAATTCAAAAAACTAAAGGTGAATCTGAGATCTCTGTGGCTCTTGCTAGCATTATTGCAAAATATATTTTCGAGAATGAAGTTGATAAACTGAATAAGAAATACAAAATTGATCTTAGAAAAACAAAACCTGCTGACATCGAGCCGAAAATTCTACCCCTAGTGGCCAAACTTCATTTCAAAAATGTGAAAAAACACCTTTAATTCCTGTCAATCTATTAAATCTCTTTTTTTTGCTTAAGGATCTTTTCAATTAGTTTTTTTAACAATGGTTTTCCTTCTTCAAAAACACTATCTACAAGAACTTTCACGATATCCAAAGATGCAACATTTCGCCAATCTCCCAGACTTTTTGTGATTTTTTCTGTGACTCCTTGAATAAATTGCGCAAGCACGAACTCCCAGTATTTCATGTGAACTTCTAGATCTGATAATGTATCCTCAGGCTGTGAAGCCTCATCTTTCTTTCGCTTGAATGCCATTCCAGTCACTTAATCCCTTTAATAGCAAAATCTGCATTCCCCTTTATATTTCCTCAGTAAGCAAGCGATATATTCTATAATCAGTAAGAAGGATCCTCAAATTCGTACTTCTAGTTTGAGAAAATGATGTTTAAGTTATTGTTTTTTGCATACTCTTTAGCTTCTACTTCATCATTGAATATCTTAAAAACATCAAACTCACATAACACTTTCTTTCCATCAACGACAAAATCAGACATTGGTCGTGCAATATTGCCTGCCTCTAAATACACTCTGATTAAGCATATTTTTTCTTCTTCTGCAGCTTTTTTACATTCTTCGCATCTCTTAGGTCCCCTTGCGCAGTGAGGGACATATATTTTGTCGATTACATCAATATATTCTATCGTAATGACCTCTTGACCGTATCTTTGATTTTGAGAATCCAAAAAATATTTTGATCAAAATTCAACTAAGATAGCCCATCGATTTTGCAGCCTCTATAATTTTTTGTGCACTTTCCGCAACTGTTTCATTATCTGTATCAACGATAACATCCGGATTTAGAGGTTCTTGGTATGGGTCATCGATCCCAGTCATCTTTTGTATTTCTCCGGCTAATGCTCTTTTATAAAGCCCTTTTGGATCTCTTTGAATACATGTTTCAATTGAACATTTGACAAAAATCTCCATAAATCCACTTCGCTCGTCCTGACTAAGTTCGCGTCTTGCATAATCACGAACTTCTCGATATGGTGAAATTAAGGAAACAATGACCACTACACCATTCCGCGCAAGGATTTTGCTTACCCAAATGACACGATGATTGTGTTGGTTCCGTTCTTCTTTTGAAAAGCCAAGATCTGGGCTTAAATTTTTTCTGACAACATCACCATCGAGTATTTCGACGTTACGATGTGAGTTATTCTCAAGATATGCTTCAAGCTCTCTTGCAATGGTTGTTTTACCAGAGCCTGAGAGTCCCGTTAACCATATAACAAAACCTTTTGTCATGTTTAATCCAACCTTATAGCATTTCTATCTCTATGTATTATGTTATCCTGTTTTCCTCCTCTGTCGATACAACTTATTGTCTATAGGTTGCATCATACGTTCTAGATCAGCCTTTGGCAGATCAAGAAAGTCAGATATTTTTCTAATATTGGTCTTAGGATGTAACAATATCTCATTGTAGTTTAAGAACAAAACATTGATGTCTTCTCTCTCTATAATTTTTCGTTTCATTATCCTATTCAGCTTTATGAAGGCTTCTTTTGTCTTATACCGGTTTTCATCTGTTATTCCTGCCATCGCCTCCATTGAATCTAGGACCTCTTCAATGTTTCTTTCTGAATAAATAATCTTGTATTTTCCAGGCGGGAGGTATTTAAGGCCATAGGCCGTTATTTTTATGAATTGTCCTTTAAATTTCTCCAGCGGAAATGTTTCGTTTATTAATTTGTTGATAATTTTTCCGCCCGCAAGTTCATAGTAGCCTTTTGGATTGTGGTGATTTGGCGGACGTGAATGCTCATCAAAAGCAGTTGGTACACCACCGGCATATAGAATTTGCATCAACATAGATGTACCGGATCGTTCTAATCCGGAGACAATATAATTAATGTTATTATCTAATGACAGCAACTTTTTTGCCATTTCACAACCATTCCATATTCTCTGTCATAATTCTATGCAAGAAAGACTTCTTTTCATCCCTTGGAAGGACACTTCCAAAAACATCATGTTTTCCTCCTGCGGAATATCCTAAATTTTTTGCAAAAGTAATCAATTTTCTTGAGTTCGCCAAACCATTGCTTCGACGTATATAAATTTGGACATCATCGGGAAACAGTCCATCATTTATCACAATTACCGTTTTTTCCTCGTGATGCGACGCTAGATGCCTGGCAACCGCAGAAATAAGATCGTATTTTGTGTCAATTTCAAACAGCAAAATGTGGTCGTCTTTATATGAAGGTGATTGTGCAGTAAGACGATCTAATTCGTCTTCCAATATTCTTAGATGATTCCTCCATTTTTCGTATGTAAGAATGCGCTTTGGATCATCCTTAAATTGAAGCAAAATGAATACGGCGTTTTCTACTTCTTTCTTATTTTGAAGTTTGAAGTTTGAATCGATTAATTCAATCATGCCAAGAAGTTCTGAGAAATTGATACCTATAGAGTCAATATATTTAGAGATCTCATGGAAAATCACTTTGTTCTTTTTTATTTTCGCTCCTAGGTCTCCTACAGCCCCTAATATTGGAAGGATATTTATTTCGTTCTTTAATAATTCATTAATGAACCAAGCCGCTGCTGGAAAATTATCTCCATTTTGCCCCGAAAGTGTTGGATTGAAATTAAGCACTCCTGGAATGTGATCTTGTAAATGATGATCAAAAAGGAGTATTTGTGCATTTGTAACCTGTTGGAGTTTCAGGACATCTTCTTTCAGTACTGCAATATCTGCTATTATGATAAACTCAAACTCGTGTGCTTTTTCATAAATCTCTGGTATCAGCCTGTAATTCCCAATCTGTAATGTTGATGTAATAACTTGTGTGTCATTTGCTGAGAGAAACTCGTAAAGCAAAGCAGCGGAACAAATCCCGTCAGTGTCCCAATGATGAACAAGTAAGCCGCTTTTATTTTGTAGTTTTTTGAGTTCTTCCATTCTTCTATTCACTTACAAAAGGATTTTCTTCACATATAATCAACTTTGCAACTTCAGGTCGCATTATTTCTTCAGATGGGAGTTCTTTATCGCAGATCAATTTACGAATTTCAGTTCCAGAGAATGAAATGTGATCGGTTTCGCTATGCGGACAGGTCTTCTCATTTGCTACTCCACCACACCGTTTACAGTAGAAAAATGATTTGAAGAAAATGGGAAATATTCCTAAGTCTGGAAATTCCTCGAAAATGTCCTGAGCAGCATACGGATCATAATAGTTTCCAACACCCGCATGATCTCTTCCAATAATTATATGCGAACAACCGAAGTTTTTTCTAACTATGGCGTGAAAAATCGCTTCTCTGGGTCCAGCGTATCGCATGTCAAAGTTGAGAATACTCATAACTGCCCTTTCCTTAAGGTAGTAATGTTTCATTAGTTCCTCATACGAAGCAAGTATAATATCGTCTCTGAAATCGCCTATTTTTTTGCGACCGACGACTGGTTGGATCAGTATGCCATCTACGAAAGTAAGAGCTGTTTTCTGCACATATTCATGCCCAATATGGGGAGGATTACGTGTTTGGAACGCTACCACAGTTCTCCAGCCCTTCTCCTTAAACAAGATACGCGTTTCGATTGGTTTTAGATTATAATTTTCATAGTTTCTCGTTGTCTCATTAACAAGCTCAATATTTCCGCCTATGAATGTATCTCCTAACGTGAAAACTCTTGCAACCCCGGGGTGATTAGTATCCGTAGTACTAAATACATGTTGGGCTAATTTCTGTTTATCATAATTATATTTTTCCTCTACCCGCATAACCGCAAGCAATCCCTTGTTATCACGTAAAATAATCTCGTCATCTTCTTGAATTTTGTTTGATGCATCTTCTGAAACATCCAGAATGATGGGTATTGTCCATGGTATGTCATTGGATATTCTTTTTTCAAGCAAACACGATTCAAGATCGTTTTGATTAAAAAATCCTTCTAGAGGGCTAAATACACCATTAGCGATGTTTTCTACGTCGTTAACTAGATCGTATCTGAGTTCGATCTGTGGTAGTTCTTTGGCTAGATCTATAATTTTTTCCTTTTCACTAGCCTTAAGGCTGCGGTTTATCAACTTTCCACCGTGTGGTCTTGGCATTATATCACCTGCTGATAATTATTCGAGATAACCGAGTCTTCTCAATCGTTCTTTTACGCGTTCTTCATCTTCATCGCTGAAAGGATGTTCTTCCTCTTCTTTTTCACCTTCAGCGACTATTTCTCTTAAAACATAGGTTACATAACTTGAAACGGATGTAAACCCTGTATCCTTGATTCTTTCTTCAACTTTGTGAAATAAAGGTGTTGGTATTGAAACTGTTGTAAATTTCTTTCTTTTTTTCTCCTCATCTGCTTTCTCAGCCATTTTTTCCAACTCTTTTTCTTTTTCCACGCACTAATTATAATTTATTAGAACTAATTATAATTAATTAGCCTCTTTAAAAAACTTTCTATATATCTGCTTTCTAATGATTCAGACCTTATATGCCGTATACGAGTAGTTGATATCACGTCATATCAAGAAGTCTTGTTATATTTCCAAGCAAAAAGGTTTATAGTTGAAGTTATGGAAATACTCGCTCAGTGTTAATTTGGATTTGAATTGAGCACAAATCTTTAACAAGGGAAGTTATAACTTTTTACTGGAGGTGCGGTTTTGAATCATAAACGCATTCTAATTACCGATCCTGTTCATGATGATGGAATAAAAAAGTTGAAAGCAGCAGGTTTTACAGTTGAAGAACGATATGGAGAATCACCATCGGTGATTAAGGAATTGATAAGGGATTATGATGTGCTTATTGTTAGAAGTGCTACAAAAGTAACACGAGAAATATTGGCAGAATCTTCACTTCAAGTAATTGGCCGTGCTGGTGTCGGTTTAGATAATATCGACTTGGAAGCTGCAAAGGAATACAACATAACTGTATTTAATACTCCTAATGCTCCAAGTGTCTCAGTTGCAGAATTAGTCATTGGGCTAATTATTGCTCTATTTCGCCATATTCCGATTGGAGATAAAGGTTTAAAAGAAGGAAAATGGCTTAAGAAGGAATTGAAGGGATTAGAATTAAAGGGAAAAACACTTGGTATTGTGGGGTTTGGAAATATAGGAGTAGAAGTTGCAAAACGAGCGAAATCATTTGACATGACGGTTTTAGCTTATGATGTTCTTGATAGTGCTTTAGAAAATGCCAAACAAATGAATGTTGAACCATTTGGTCCTTCTAAAGATGCGCTTGAGGCAATATTAAGGAATGCTGATGTAATAACGCTTCATGTTCCTCTCTTGCCCTCCACATATCATATGATTGGTGAACGAGAGTTTTCACTAATGAAGGACGGCGTTTATATAATCAATGCTTCCCGTGGAGGAGTTGTCGATGAAAAGGCACTTCTAGAGGCAATTAGATCAGAAAAAGTAGCAGGTGCTGCTTTAGATGTATTTGAGAACGAACCTCCAGGCAAATCAGAACTAATAAACGAACCAAATGTAATAACCACGCCCCACATCGGTTCAACTACTAAAGAGACACAAAAAAATGCATCTATTAACCTTGCACAAAAGATTATTGATTATTTTAACTAATCGGTACGATCGCATTTAACCTGCGGAGGAGTTCACTAGAAAAAATTTAATAGATTGATAGCGGGTTTTTTGTAGTAAGGTAATCGTCATAAGAAGAGTATTTTAAACTTCTTTTAATGCGATATGACAAAGATGATTTAGACCGCTGAGGAGTCATTTTGAGCCATATTAGTAAACGACGTGCATATGATTTTATTTTTAAAATAGCAGTCGTTGGTCCTAATGACTTTCTGAAAGATCAAGTCCTGCACTTGGTCTCAGGGGGCAACGTAGGAATTGACGGTCTACGAATACATGTAGGTGACGCTGATCACACAGACCGAATTAAACTGAGTTATTGGTTGCCGCACCAAGATGCCTACAAAGTATTGGTTTCCCTGGCGCTCAGGGGGGCTCACGGGGCTCTAATTGTCTTATGTGAAGATAATATTGAAACCTTGGCGCAGTTTCGTGCTGAAGTGAATAAGAAATGCGGTAAAATACCAACCACACATCTTCTCATTGGAAAAAGTATGAAGCCCGAAGAGATACATAAGATGGCCGATATTAAAATGAATGAACTGGCTGTTAAAATAAGAGAAAGAATCCCATGGGAAGTTTAAGTCTATCACGCTTTTCCAATTTATACCGAATGAACTGAACTGTTTTTTAAGTTGACGTAAGGTTTTTTAAGGTTTTCTTTTGATTTAATGTCGGATATAATCTGCCTTTTCTCTATTTTGGATCAGTTAAATAGAAATAACTTTTTATGTGGACGACATCCACTCGATATTCTTACTAATACAATATTTATTAATTACATGTACCAATATATAGGTACATAAATCATTTTTCAGTACGACTAATTCTTATTATTTGGAATGGCGAACTATCTTGAGCGTGCAACAAAAGCAGCATGATTATAGATTTATCTTTAAAATAGCATTAACTGGACCCAATGATTACCTAAACGACAAAATTTTGCGTCTAATATCCTATGACAACATTATGGTCGACGGAATAGGCGTACATGTTGGACGTGTTGGTTCTGAACCTGTTAAGATCTCTTATTGGCATCCTCACAAGAATGCCTTTCAGATACTAGTTCAAAAAAGTTATCAAGGAGCGAAAGGGGCTCTGATCGTTTCGTCTAAGTCTAAAGAAGATAAAGAAGCAGCGGTGCGGTATCGCACGGAGATAAAGAAAAAGTGCGGTAATATACCCACATCACTTCTTATCATTGACAGGAATAAGGCGTCAACAGCAATAAGTACTATGGCCAATCTTATGGTGCGTGAACTAGTCGCTAGGATCAGAAAGAGGACTTTCTACAAAGTCTAGGATTGACAAGCTATTTACTTTAAATTTTCTAGAATGAAAAAAGTTAAAAACCAATCCTTCTTTTCCACTATTTGTTTTCTCTCCCTGGATGTAGCGTTTTATACGCTGAACGTAAAATATTTGGGAGGTAGTTTAATGGGTTTATATTCTTATGTTGAAAAAATGTGGAAAGACAAAGACTCGAAAGTTATGAAAAGACTTTCACGGGAAAGGCGCATAAAATGGAGGCGTCAACCCGCAACAGTTCGCATAGACCGACCAACACGTATTGATCGTGCGAGGAAATTAGGATATAAAGCAAAACAAGGTTTTGTTTTAGCTAGAATTCGAGTTCGACGTGGGTCACGACAAAAACCTCGCCCAACACGTGGCAGGCGATCAAAGCGCATGGGTGTTACAAAAATTACACTAGGGAAGTCTAGACATGTTATGGCCGAAGAAAACGCTGAAAGAAGATTTCCCAATTTACGTGTGCTTAATAGTTATTGGGTGGAAGCAGATGGTATGTACAAGTGGTTTGAAATAATTCTCGTTGATCCAAACCATCCAGTGATTCAGTCTGATCCTAGAATAAATTGGATTTGTGATCCAGTACATAAAGGTAGAGCTGCACGAGGACTAACAAGTGCTGGGAAAAAGTCAAGAGGTCTACGTAAGAAAGGACTAGGTACAGAGAAAATACGTCCTAGTTTGGCAAGCCACAGACATAGAGGAAAATAGTCTTTTTTCTTTCTATACTATAAGTCCTTTCCTTACTATTTTTCTTGGAAAACTGTAATAGCTGTTCTCCACAATGTGAGCTACCTCGTGCTAAAGCATCGAGGCTTCCTGCTTCTACGACGGACTCGATCCCCTTGCGGGTTACGGAGGTCTTATCTCCACAGGCTTAACATCCCTACGCCCCGTAGGTACGGCTAACGATCGTGATGCAATCGGAGTATGCACCTTATCTTCAAGTGTGCGTATTATCCCTCCGATTGGTGTTAATACCTTCCTCATACTACCTATATAACTTTAGGGAGACCCCTCGATGCACGTGATGAAAGTGAACATCCACTACCGCCATTCATCACCACGCTGAAGCTGTGGTGCTTTCTTGCTTAGCCACAATGTAATCTGATTATACCTATTTAGTGTTTCATTAGTTTCCTTAATATCCACTAATCTTTTTTAACAAATCAAGTCGATATAAACTTGAGATTCCTAAATCTTTGTGATTTCAATGAATAAGAAAAATAGTTTTACTTATCGGATTTCTTCTGCTGAGTTTACAACGCACGTTCATGCAACAGAAGATTTAGATAAAGTTAAGCAAGCACTCCTCTTTTTAATACCTGAGGATATTCACGATAAACTCAAATTGAAAGTAGATAAAGTTAGAGGACATTGGAATAACCCAATATCCCTTTTAAAGACAAAATTCACCGATACCGATGATATCATGCAAATAATCAAGTATATAACAACTGGTTTAGATGATCAAGATAAATATGTGTTAAGCGAAGGGCTGGAAAGACGAATTGACAAATCACGGTTATACCTACGGTTTGACAAGCAAGCTGCCTTCAAGGGTCACTTCAAATTACGGGATGAAGATGATGTAGTTCGAATAACAATTTCATTTGCTATCTATCCTTCGCCAACACATGAAAAAGTTAAATCAATTTGCGAAAGTTTGTTAATGGAGTGAACTACCATGCAACAAGTTGTATGGTTTCCTGAATCATTCATTCCCCAACGGGACATGTCAAACAGGCTCTACGGGCAGTTCCTGCCCTGAAAGTGGTATTAAGTTAATGTGAGAACTGGCGAGTGTTACCTCAGCTCAATTCTACATACGATCTCTGCGAAACAGTACTTAAAGGTTAGGGAGTATCATGAAAGTGAAAAAGGTAACGCAATTCATCCCCCCAACACGTTGAGGGGTCTTCTTGCGGAGGAGTGATAATTGACTGTTTATTATGGTGAGATGGGATGAAGGGGAGTTACGATGTTCATGTTCATTCAACTCATTCTGGTGGTACATCTACTTTATCAGAAATGATTGAGATGGCGCATCGTCTGGGACACCAAAATATATGTATATCAGATTTCGGTGCTATTGATCCTTCTCAGGTTGAAACTCTTCTCCAAGAATGTAAAGATTTTACTCCAAATGTTTATGCACGAGCAGATATTTCTTCAAAAACACCACGAGAATTATCACACAAACTTAATTATGTTAGAAGGAAAGTAGATTTGGTCGCCGTTGAGTGTTCTTCAGAAAATGTATGCAGATTCGCGTCGACTAATAGATTTGTAGACATTTTAACACTTCCTCCCACCGTAAAGGCGCCCGTGTTTACAGAAATAGTTGCTCGTAATTGCTCAAAAAATGAAATCGCATTAGAAATTACTTTGATCCCTTTTATAAGATATTATGGTAAGGTTAGGGCAAAACTCTTGCGGATTTGGAGAAAAATACTCTCTGTTGCACTTCGAAACGATGTTATGTTCGTAATTGGAACTGGTGCACTTAGCAAATATGAACTAAGAGGTTCACGAGAAATGTTACTATTAGCAAAACTTGTTGGTTTGCCTCATGACTTAGCAAAACAAAGTCTTTTAGAAAACCCTTTCAAGTTGATAGAACGACGTATCCTTGAGAGAAATGGGAAAATCATAATGCCGGGTGTTCGAACAATCGATGAAGAGAAGGACTAAGTAATGGTTAAAGAAGAAAAAAGCAGATATATCGCCTTTGAAATAATAATCGAAGATGAAACTCCATTAGAGGTGATTTCTGTTTTTAATTCTATTTCACGATCGATTTTGTCACTTTACGGTGAGGTTGAAGCTAGCCAAAGCGGTATTTGGCTCATTGAATTTGACGCTGAGACTTGCTATGGTATTCTAAGATGCACTTCAAAAAGTTTAGACAAGGTACAAACCGCTATGGCAATCGTTTCGAGTATTGATAATAGACCCACCATTATACGTTTGCTTAAAACTTCAGGAACAATTCGATCGCTTCGATCAGCCCTCGAACAACCAACATCGACCAGTGAAGATCTGCAAAGTTAATTTTGGTTCTCACGATCGTGATTCAAGGTCGAAGATTTATCCATGTCAGTCACAATAATATTAACTCAAAAATTAGGGACTGCGAAAAAATAAAGAAAAAGGATTGAAAAGGTAGAAATTGTTTCTTAAAACATTTTTAGAGTTCGTTGAATTGCGTTTAGTGTTGCTGAGACATCGTTTGCATTAATAGCGCCCATATGGCCAATTCGAAAGATTTTACCTTTCAGTTTGCCCAAACCGCCTGCCACGATAACGCCCTCTTGTGATAATTGCCCTCTAAAGTCCGCATCTGCAATGCCATTATGATAGACTGCGCTCATTGTATTTGCAGCCCATCCATCCTCAGGAACGAGTTTAAAGTCCATCTCTGTAAGACCTTTGCGCATCATTTCTGCTAATTTTTCGTGCCGCGCAAACCGTGCCTCCATTCCTTCGCTAACTATTTGCTTTACACTTTCATGGAGTGCATAGATTAAATTTACTGCAGGTGTACCGAAATAACTTGGATCACCGCGCTCATATGCTTGCATAATGGGCAACCAGTTGTCAATGGAAGTATAGAAACACTCAACGGGATGTTTAAGTTTAGCGTGTGCGTCTAAGGCCTTCTGGTTGAAATTCAGTATTGCAAGCCCTGGAGGAACACCCAATGCCTTCTGTGAACCTGTGAAGCATATATCTACATGATGTTTGTCATGATACAATCGTTGTCCTGCAAGAGAACATACTGCGTCTACAATAAATATCGTATCAAAATCTTTGACAACATTACCAATGGCTTCGATGTCGTTCGCAATACCAGTCGATGTATCAACATGTGTCACTGTAAGGACTTTATAGTCGTCACTTTCAAGTTTTTCACGCACCTCTGTAGGATCTGCTGCCTTTCCCCATTCTACTTGAATTTCATCAACAGCGATTCCGTGTGCTTTGAAAATATCAACGTATCGCGAGCCGAACACCCCATTATTTACTACTAATGCTTTTTCTCCTCTTTGAATCACATTGGTTGCTGCCATCTCCATAGCTAGCGTCCCAGATCCCGCAATAACAAAGGGTTGTCCTTCAGAAATGAAGACCTGTCTTAGTTTTCTTAGAGTATCTCCAAAGATAGAGATAAATTCTGGTGCTACGTGACTCACAGTTACTTTACTTAGAGCCCGTATCACTTCTGGATCAAAATTAATCGGTCCAGGGATCATTAAAAGTTTTGCCAATTTTGTTCACCTCTAATGTTCTTTTGATAGGGAAAGTCAGCTAGATTAAGCTGAGCTTTTGTCGTTACTGCTGATACAATGGTCTCAGGTATGTTGTCTAGCAAAAATAGTGAAACAAGGTTCCAAAGCTTATGGTGTACACTTGCTTTACTCATTTCCTTGAGGTTGTTTTCATATTTCGCCGATACTCGGCTAATCGTTTTGGTATTCAAAAAACTCTCTAAACCTACGGGACAAGTTTCTCCCGTTCTGAACATCCGTGGGACAAACTTTGTCCCTAAACTCCTTGGTACAGCATCCCAACCTCACCTAAAACCAATTGAAATTTATATTGTGTGCTTTATACTTGTATTGTATATAAAGATTTTCCCTCAAACGCAGTTTTTTCAAAGTCAAGAAGATTTCAATACCTTAGTATATCTTTGCTTTTTTAACGCACGTTCATCATTTGAGAAAACAGTTTTTTCGCGACAAAAAATAAAAAGGAGATTAGAAGGCTTAAACTTGTGTCCAAGCCTCTTTTAATGTACGTTTTACATTTGCTATAGCCATCTCTGATGTAATACCTTTATGAGGTTTTACTTCGAAACTAACAAATGGGCGTTTACCTTTTTCTAAGTAATCAATTTCAAAAAGGGCATCTAGGTATTCTGCCAACTCTGTTGCGTCATTTTCTCCTCCTTCAACACCGAAGATCGGATGTTTATCTCCATACAACGGGTTGTTCGGGTCTTTAACGCAATTTCCGAGGTGCACTAATGTGAGGTAATCCTTCGTGGTCGATAATGCATGGGCAGGTGTCTCATTTAGTAATGGAAGATGACTTAAATCATGCATTAAACCGAAAGTAGGATATCCTGCCTCTCGTACTGCCTTGGCAAACTCCACTGCTGCTTCACTTGGCCCTATCAAAGATTTTTTATCAATATCACGATCAAAAATCTCTAAAGTTAACGCTAGATTTCCTTGGCGTTTTGCATATTCGCAGAGTTGTTTTAAAGAATCGATTAATAATGCCATCCCCTTCTCTCTGGCAGCATCACCTGGATAAGGGCCACTTAGAACGGTAAGATACTCTGCGCCTACTTCGTAGGCTTCGTCAATAGCTGATTTTATTGCCTGTATGGATTTGTTTCGCAATGCATCGTCTAGTGCGTTCAAATCAAGTTTAGGAAGCAATAAAGCAGGCTGTGCCGAGAAATTAACTGTCAGACGAGAAGCTGTTAAGAGCGCTGCTACATCATCTTTAATTGCTGGATCCTTGCATCCACCATAGTCAACAGCTGAGAAAAAGTCGTCTTCGGCTATCTTTGTAAGCGTTTCGAGTATAGGGCCTTCTCCCGCAAGGCATTCTGGAAAAACCATTCCATGCACTATACCGACTTTCATATAGAGATCCCAATGTTTTTTCATGTTTTCACCGCCTTTAATTTGTTATCCCCTTTCAGCTATGGCATCCAGAGCTAAGCCCATACTACAATTGGTTTCTCGTTCACAGATAATATCTAATATCGCAGGGGCATTATCTAGAGCTCTCTGGAAGGCAGCCTTAAGGTCTCCAGGTTGTTCAACTCTTTCGGCATAGAGTCCGAACGCTTCTGCAAGCTTAACGAAATCTATTCCTAATCCATGCTTCGTTAACTTATCTGTATCGTACGTTAAATCTACCGCATATTCATAGTCATAAACAATGGATTGATTCTGTCGGATTAAACTTAAGAAACCGTTGTTGAGCACAAGCATAACTATTGGAGTTTGATAGTGAGCTGCCATCGCTAACTCTTCTACCATGAATCCTAATCCGCCATCTCCTGTGATGCCTACGACTTTCTTTTGTGGCATTCCCATTTCCTCGTATCCGACTTTAGCTCCAATTGAAGCTGGTAAATCCCAACCCAACGTTCCCGCGCATCCGCAGACTTTATAATGTCCTGGTTTCTTTATTTCTTGATATTGACCGCTCCAAATCTGATTAAGTCCGACTGACGTCACAAAAATTGTGTCATCATCAAAGAATTCATTTATTTCTTTGAAAAGTCTTTGAGGCTTGATTGGCACATCATCAAAGTCTAATCTTCTCGCAAGCTCTTTGCGTCGGGCAGGTATTGACGATACCCATTCATTTGGCATTATTTTTGCATTTCGCGCTTTGGCTTGATCGATCATCATTTGTAGTGCTTCTTTGGCATCTGATACAATTCCTAACTCTGTAGGGACGATCTTGCCAATTTGTAGAGGATCAATGTCAATATGGATGAACTTTCTGTCTTTCGTGTAAACATCTAGTTTACCCGTATGACGGTCAACAAATCTGGCACCAACCGCTAGAACAAGATCGCTCTCTAAGAATAACTTGTTGCCAAGTCTTGTTTGGACGATAGTGCCGACTTGCCCAGCGTACAGCGGCTGATCATTATCAATTGCCGATTTCCCCATGTATGAAGCGCAAATAGGTAAACTCAGATATTCTGCGAGCTCCTGAAGTTCTTTGGAAGCGCCCGAGATAATGACTCCTCCTCCGGCTAAGATGATTGGATTCTTAGCTTCCAAGATCATATCAATTGCTTTCTTGATTTGTTTTTCATTTGCTTTGGGTGTCGAAAAGTCTAAACTACGATCTGTTTCTGGATCATATTCAATTTCTGTTCTCTGGAGGTCGACGGGGAGATCAATAAGCACTGGTCCGGGTCTTCCTTCTCTAGCGATTCGAAAAGCTTCCCTCATAGTACCTGGGAGGCGATAAGGTTCCCTAACACAATAACTTTTCTTAGTCACTGGTTTAACTATTTCTGCTATGTCAACCGCTTGAAACGCCTCTTGACCCAATACTGCTCTCGTCGCTGTCCCAGTAATTGCGACAATTGGGATAGAGTCAACTTGAGCTGTATAGAGACCTGTTACAAAATTTGTCGCTGCAGGTCCGCTCGTACAGATACAGACGCCAACTTTTCCAGTTGCTCGTGCATATCCGTCAGCTGCATGGCATGCTCCTTCTTCATGTCGAGCAATATAGTGCTTTATTTTTGTT
This sequence comes from Candidatus Borrarchaeota archaeon, assembly GCA_016840645.1. The sequence continues at coordinate 18,946 of JAEORY010000022.1, forward strand.
GTTTGCCCAAGGTATTTGTAGACGGGATTTATTGCTGCACCCGGTATACCAAACATTGCTGTTACTCCTTCATCTTCAAGAATTTTTACTATAACTTCCGCTACTTGCATTTTAGGCATAATCTTCTCTCCTATTTTGTTTATTTTTTTAGAGGGTTGGTTATACTTATTGAGTGCATCTCATGTGTAACCCATTATGGTCACTACTCCATATATCATGCCCGCGGGGCTTATAAAGCAGAATGTCATATACTTAGTGAGACTCGCTCTAAGGTGAGAACTCGGCGGTTGGTGAATTCGCCATTGGGATAACCATAAGGGTCTCAGTGTAGTATTCTCGTACGCTTTCTATTCTGCGGGAACACTGACAGCGAACCACCGTTTTGTTCAAGGCCTGCACCCTATATGGCGGCAGGTATCCCGCTCAACCGTCCTAGCGGGGACTCTACTCACGTGCATGTGAGTAGATAGACACTATTTCGTTATGGAATAGATGTCTATTGTGAAAGGAACGGTTATCCATAAATTTCTGGATTAACACAATTTGGTGGTTTGAGTCCCTTAACGCCAGCAATGACATTTTCAGCAGCCATGGTCGCCATTTTAGTACGAGTCTCTATTGATGCGCTTGCGATATGTGGCGCTAACACAACGTTATTCATTTCATAAAGTTCTGATTCAGCTTTAGGCTCCATTTCAAAGACATCCAAACCAGCACCAGCAATCTTTTTCTCCTGTAATGCTTTAACGAGCGCTTTTTCATCTACAACGGGACCTCGTGATGCGTTAATCAAATACGCTGTCTCTTTCATCATTTCTAGTTCTTTTGCACCAATATAGTGTTTAGTTTCTGGAATCAATGGTACATGCAAAGTTACATAGTCTGATTCTTTAAGAATTGTCTCTTTATTCACATATTGGAGTCCTAATTCTTTTTCCAGATCCTCAAACCGAACAACATCGGTATAAAGAACTTTCATGTCAAAACTCTTAGCCCTTTTAGCTACCACTCGTCCAATTCTTCCTAGTCCAACGACTCCCAGTGTTTTCCCGTAGACATCAGAACCAAGAAACTGCATTATACCCCATCCTTTCCACGTTTTTTGGCGGAAATACTTATCTGCCTCG
>JAEORY010000462.1 GCA_016840645.1 Candidatus Borrarchaeota archaeon
ATGATGATGACACCAGTTGCGGTAGGATTAGTATGGAAGAGTATGTTAAATTATAGTTATGGCATAATTAATTATTACCTCAGTTATTTAGGGTTTACTCCAAAATGGTTGGATAACCAATTCACTGCATTTGTGTCAGTAATAATTGTTGATATTTGGCAGTGGACTCCTTTCGTAATCATTATAGTCATAACAGGTCTCAGTTCATTGCCTTTGGAACCAATCGAAGCCGCACTCGTTGATGGTGCTTCAAAATGGCAATTAGAGATATACGTACGTTTACCTTTACTTCGGCCTCTAATACTAGTAGTGCTCCTTATAAGAATCAGTGATTCCTTTAAGATTTTTGACAACATTTATGTACTTACAACAGGTGGACCAGGTAGAGCAACTGAAGTAATGAGTCTATTGATTTATGAAAAGAACTTTTTTTATAGAGAAGTAGGCAATGCCTCAGCAATTTCTCTAATTATGTTAGTTATAGCAATAGGCGTATCACAATTGTTAATACATGTAGTGAGAAAAGAACGTGTTATCGCTTAGTTTGCATCTTCTGTTATTGGGAGAGTTGCAGTGAGACTGGCTAAGAGTAAATTTGGATCCATTATACTTTCGTTCTTTCGATTTCTGGCTATCGGGGTAGTATGTTTGTTTTGCCTTTTTCCGATACTCTATATGATCTCGACTTCGTTTAAAACATTCGATCTAATGTTTCTTAAACCTCCTCGTTGGTTCTTTGTCCCAACGTTAATAAACTATAAAGAAATTTTTTTCCAAAGAGATTATCTTAGATTTTTTTTAAACAGCTGTTTCGTGGCTTCTCTATCAACGATCTTGACCCTTGCTATAAGCACACCAGCAGCCTATGCTTTAGCGAGGTTGAATTTTCGAAAAAAAGAAGATATTGCATTTTGGATATTATCCATTCGGATGTTCCCTCCTATTGTGGCACTAGTTCCAATGTTCTTTATATTTCGAAGTTTGCATCTTCTCGGTACTCGTATGAGTTTAATATTTATATATCAAATAATTAATATCCCTCTTGTTGTGTGGATGCTAAGAGAATTCTTTAGTGAACTTCCCTCTGAATTAGAGGATGCTGCTTTAATAGATGGTTGTAATCACTTCATAATACTGACACGAATTTTCATTCCGATTTCAAAATCAGGAATGGTAGCAGCTGCACTATTAAGTTTTGTATTTTGTTGGAATGAATTCTTATTCGCTTCTGTCTTCACTGGTTTAGAAACACGAACGGTACCGGTTGCTGTTACTCAATTTGTACGGATGAGGGGTGTGATGTGGGGTCCAATGAGTGCAGCGACGATGACCACTGTTGTGCTTGTGTGGGTACTGAGTTTATCGATTCAAAGGCATATCATACGTGGAATGACATTTGGTGCTGTCAAATGAAAATGTTGTTTTGAAGAGTTTCGAGTAAGATTAGTCGTAATTACAAAATGTCATAGTGAGACTTGGGGATGAATATATGATAAAGATTGCTCCATCTTTAATGTGTTGCGATGTAGGTCACTTAAAGGAGGAAATTGAAAAACTGGAGGAAAGTGAAGCTGACTTAATTCATGTTGATATAATGGATGGCCATTTCGTACCCAATTTTGGTCTAGGGCCTACAATAGTACGTTACCTACGCCGCAATTCTTGTTTGCTTATTGATACTCATTTAATGATCGCAGACCCTGGTAAATACATTGAAATGTTTGTAGATGCGGGAAGTCACATTATTTCTATTCATGCTGAGAGTTGTAATAATATAATTCGACAAATTCAGCATATAAAAAAATTAGGGGTAAAAGCATCGGTTGCAATAAATCCAGGTACATCCCTTTGTTCGGTAGAATATGTTCTACAGGAGTTGGATATGGTTCTAATAATGGCTGTTGAACCAGGTTTTCGAGGATATCCTCTAATTCCTGTAATACCGAGAAAAATTAGTCAGCTCAGGAAAATGGCTGAAAGACAGAAACTAACCGTAGATATAGAAGTTGATGGAGGAATTAATTTGGACACTATTCCTAGGGTAGTTGAAGCCGGTGCAAATATATTGGTTGTTGGGTCAGCAGTTTTTGATACAGGTAAATCAATTAAAGAATCTATCAGAATTATACGCAAAGTGGCTGGACACAACAGTAAATAAATAGGGTCACTATCTATTGTATCTGTTGGCTCAGCGTATATTGATCATCTAAATATTATAGATTACTACGATAAGAAGGGAGGTGTCATGTATGGTAAGATTGGTAGCATAAGAGTAGATATTAACCAGATTCATGAACAAGATGTTAAAAATTTTAAAGAGGAGGAATAATCATGAAACGTAAAGGTAAAGTAGTACTTGGAATGTTTGTTGTGGTAATGATTTTTGCCATTGGGGCGAGCCTTTTGATGGCAGAAGCAAAGAAAGAAAAGTCACTTAAAGGCATAACACTTCGCTGGATTACTGGTCCCCACGCAACTACTGATGCTGTTTTAGCTTTATTACCTGAATTTGAAAATGAAACAGGCATCAAAGTCATTCCAGACATCATGGATGAAGAAAGAGAGTTCACAAAGATTACGACTGAGTTTGCTGCTGGATCGTTAAGCTATGACGTGATTTCCGTTCGTGATACGGACATTCCAACATTTATTGACATGGGGATTATCCGCCCTATCGACGATCTCATCAATTTGGATATTCTCCCTGTACCGGGATGTGACATTGAAGACTATCCTCCAGCGCTTTTTGAGACAATGTGTCGTTGGTATGGGAAAATATGGGGATTTCCCTATTTGAGTGGTGCGACATTTTTAGCTTACCGTAAAGACTGGTTCGAGAAGGATGGCATAGCTCCACCCACTACTTGGAATAAGCTTTTGAAAGCGGCAGAGCACTTCACCAAGGGGGGGCGCTATGGGTTCGTATTCAGAGCCTCAAGAGGTCATCATGCAGCCTATGCCTGGTATACGACAACAATGTATGCCTTTGGAGCAGACCACTTCAATTATGATACAATGATGCCAACTTATAATACTCCTAGGAGCGTCGAATCCTTGGAGATGTTGATCAAGTTAGGGAAATATTGTCCTCCTGGTTACGTCAGTTTTTCTCATGAGGAAGCTGTTTCTAGCTATGTCAAGGGTATTGCAGCAATGTTATCCGAAGCTGATCTACTAATTCCTTGGGTTGAAGGAGAGGGCTCTGAAGCAGCGGGTAACACAGAATATTTAGTAATGCCTAAGGCATATGATGATGTAAAGTTGTGGGCTGGTAATTGTGGATGGTTATGGACCATTCCTACTACTACAAAAGAGGTTGAAGCTGCTATGATCATGCTAGAATACTTTACATCAAAGCGAAACGAAAAGAAAATGGTCCTCAATGGAGGCATAGCTCAAAGAATGTCAACTATGAGTGATCCTGAGATACTATCGCGTTGGCCATGGTATAAGCACGTAATGGAAGCAGAGAAGGTAGGAAAATGGCCCCATCCAATTACAACTGAGTCTACGGCTGTTAATGTGATAGTAGGAACACATGTGAACGCGGCTCTGATTGGACAGGAGAAACCTCAGGATGCGCTAAATAAGGCAAATAAAGAGGTATATGAGCTTCTAAAAGAAAAAGGTATTTATAACAAATAAGATCGCTATTTATTTGAACTCTTCTGTGGAGAACATTCATTCTCCACAGAAGAGCGCATAACTTGGTTCACAAAAATCGGTTTGATGTTGCAGCACAATTTAATGAGGGAGAAGGCAAGTTTGTCCCTTAAAAAAAAAATGCGAATGTCTATGGGGTTATTAAGGATAACATATAAGCGTAGAGAAGAATGAGGAGTTGAAAATATCTAGTAAAATGCTACTGCTA
>JAEORY010000463.1 GCA_016840645.1 Candidatus Borrarchaeota archaeon
GCCTGTTTTTGACCAGGAACTCCAGTCAGGAATTGTTTCTTTCATTTTCGTTCCAAAAGGATATATTCTTAGTCCTGTAACTATTCTTTTACCACCAACCTCTTCATGTTTTATCGCTAAGCCAATCTTCCTATAAAGATACTCCCCATTTGCTGCTTTAATGTATACTAATTCAGCTCCACCACTAATAACTCTAAGTCTCTCAGAATTTTCGTTCATTATATGTTTAAAGTGAGTCTGATAGGATTTCATCTCATTTGCTTTTGCAGCAATTTCATCCATAAGACCACGAATCATTCCATCATACCGTCTCTGATGTTTAATATTAAAAAACGTAACTGAGTTATTCTTCGCAAGACTATCAAAAAAGTCAGTCACTTTTGTCTTATCCCCAAAAGGTATCACTTTACTTGGAGCAGTCTTTGAATATTTAGCAAATGGCCCTATTAATTGATTTAACCATGTTTTATTTAACTTAGTCAGAGCTTTATCAATAGGAATGTGCTTAGATAGTACCTGCGGAATATCAGGTTTTAAAATCTTCAATGATTTCGTAATATCATCCAAAGGAACTACACTTAACACTAAGCCTACTCTTGACCACCATCTGTCATTTTTTAAGCCTTCTATATCTTCTAGTATTCTTGGATCTCCCGTCAAGATGTAAGCTTTCTCTGCTGTAAGCAATAGATTATCAACATTCTCTAGCTTTATAGCTTCGAGAGATGCATCTGCAATAAAAGATCCCCACGGACCCCCAAATGGAAACCCTGCAATAGAAGCTAGTATCGCGCTACCGATGTCTCCATTAATACAAACTTCTTGAGGCGTCATACTAGCTTTAAGAAATTCAGGTATTCGAAATGCTTCTTGAAGGTCTGGTACATTCAACCTGTCTTGAATTGCTGTAAAGAATGCATAATCTGCTGAATCATCAAAAGTGCTACATCCAGAATTATAGCTACCAAAGGAAACCAGTGTCCATATATTCTTTGTGTCTTTTAAACTTAGGTACTCTCTCACGTCATCTGGTAATAGATCTGGAAAATTAGCAGTCATATCTTCGAGAGCTAACAGATTCCTTGTTTCATCAAAGAACCTCCGAGTTAACTTGAATCCTTGCCCACGATCTGAAGTATTAACCAGTATTAAAGCTCGCCATCCCATTTTTCCACGAGAGCTACCTATTGAAAATGTTTGATCGCTCGAATTAAATATATCAGATTTTATTACCCTAAAAGTTGGTGATAATTGTACATCTGTCATTGAAATATCGACATCTGTAAGAGGGTCATACATTCTCCATTCAGAAGCCTGATGTGCTTTTGTTACCGTAAAGGGGACCATTAACATCCCTTTTGGTTTAATTGTCACCTCAATACCTTCATTATCAGGAAGTATCGATATCATATTCTTATCCGGACCTTTTTCAGGTTCAGGGTCTTTTGTGCTATCAATACCCTCAAAAGGAATATATTGGGGTCTTATGGTCGATGTTAAATAAACCTTTGCTATACAAGTATCCGGTATTCCATCAACTGTCCCAACAATCTTTGCAATAAACCTTCCACCAGCCTGAAGTTTTATATAGAATTCAAGGGTTTCCCAAAGAGTTTGCTCTGGTCCCAGGGTTTCTGTTAGGTACTTCAGCCATTGGTCATCACTATGACGAGAAGATGTGGGGTCAAAAGGTGTCCCTGATGCTGTTTTTGTTTGTCCTATTACATTTGAAATAGTGTGATCATATACAGTATCTGCTGATCTAACCCTTGCACGAAGTTTAAATCTATTGTGGGAGTAATTATAACACCAGAGATCAAAGTAACAAAGATATAGGACTTTGCATTCGTGGTAAATTGCATCAATTGTTAACTCAAAATCTGTACTATTGTCATACCGTTCACCATAGTCTCTCCTTAATTGGTGCCAATCTGTTGGTTTTTCAGTTAAAGTTGAAGGCTCTGGTTCCGGGATCTTAATATCGTCAAGATCATTACCAATATTTGAAACTATAGGATCAATTTCTGGGACTGGTGGCTCTAATTCATTAATTGGATGTAATTTATCTGGATCTGATTCTGGAATAGGATCTGATTTTGATTCAGGTTGGGGAAGTTTCTTTTTCTGTTTTGGCTGAGTCTTAGGTTGTGCTTTTGGTTTTGTTTTTAATTTGGTGCCTGATTTTGGTTGAGGCTTGGATTGTTTTGTTTTTAATTTGGGGACTGATTTTGGCTGAGGCTTGGGTTCAGGCTCTAGCTCAGGTTTTGATTTGGGAGTTGGTTCGGGCTCAGGCTTGGTAAATTTTATGACCTCATCAGAGGACTTGGAATCAATAGAAATTTTTTCTGTCTTGTCCCTTCCATCATTATTTGTGCCTAGAGTCAAATCTTCATCACACGCGGATGTTCCTAGACTCGCAAGTATTAAAAGAGATACTAATAGGGGTCTCATAGATGGCCTCCAAAATCTAAGGTGCAAACTTAACAAATTATCATAAAAAATAGCTACAACTATTCGAAAAACTTATCACTAAGTTCAAATCTCTCCTCACTTTTAGGTTAGGATTACATTATATATCTTATTCGAAGGTTTTGTAGTATCAATTGACTAAAATCTCTTAAATTAGACGGGTTTCAGCACGTTTTCTCATAGAACAAAGTAAATGCCTCCTCTAGAGGCTGGGTTTAAGCATAAAATTTTATTAGTAGGTGCTAGATTTCTTTTTTAGGGATTTGGTTATACTCTTCTATAAGGTCTATCTCAATATTAGCCATCTTCAAGAACCTGTTGAGCATTTCATCCTCTAGATCATCAAGAGATTTGTCGAGAATGCTTTCTCTGCTCTCCCGTATGTTATTGCGAAAGGTCTCGTAATACTTATCCCAAGCCATTTTTATCCGCTTTTCTTTAACTCTCCGGTAGTTCTTATAGATATCTCCTCCATCATAGGCAAGACGGAGACATTTATAAAATCTAATCCAGGCTTTTAATTCACCTGTCTTACTCATTACTGCACAATCAATACCATGTCCATTTTTTGCCTTAACTATTTTCCCCCACTTTATACCATTTTCATCTGTGTATGGTATCGAAGGGGCATATCTAGAATGGAGAGAGATATCCCATTGATCTTCTCCCCCTATGCCACTATTACAGTCAAGGTCAATAACAATGAATGGATCTACCACTGACGATGATTCCGGCCCCTCCCAATTACCACTAGAGAAACTTAGAAATCTATGTTTGATCAATTCTCTAATCATCTGGACAGTCAACATATATGTGTATTTTTCTAGGATTCCAGTATCTTTCCAATACCACACCATCCCTCATGAGATTCTTTCCATGGGGCTTTGACCATTGCCTTGCATTCAGGACAAGTGTCCATTTCCACAAGTTCCCTCAGTTTATTCTTCAAAAACTCAACTCTTTCTGAGTCTCGAGTCAAATCTTTATATTCCTTACTCATCTTTATCTCAGCTATCCTAACTATCGAAGCCAAAGACTGCTCTTACTTCCTCTGGTTTTCCCTGTCCCTGCATTCCAGAAACAATTTTATCCCAAAACATGCTAGCGCATTCATAATAAGTTGCTGACCACTCTACCTTTACATTTTTTTCACCAGAGATATAACCAAAAGGGCTTATGTCCTTCGGATCAACTGGAGGTAACTCATTTTCTTCAAGATAAGCATCTGCTTGTTCCCGAGTTAATACTTCCCCACCAACACCACCACACCAACTTTCAGGCCATGTTGGTGGACTCTTGCGCCAGTTAACATACTGATATATACCTATGATACCTCTAAGATTTGTATAAAGATCTTTGACTGGATACTCAAGTAATTCTTTTAGCAATATATGAGAGCAAC
>JAEORY010000464.1 GCA_016840645.1 Candidatus Borrarchaeota archaeon
TTTTAATTTTAATTGGTAGTTTATTTTTTTCAATAACTCCTAAAAGACGCTGTTCTACCAGAGGACAAAGACCACATGTGGGCGATATAAAAAGGAAGACTTCTAATTTCATTCGTTTCCCCTGCCTTCTTCCTTTAATTTTATATAAAGACCACATTTTTTATGAGAGTCCAAAAATTAGCAGAGTTTATCGAATGTATTTAAGTTACAAATTTAAACCACATAATCCATTTTAGAGTGCATAACAAAAGGTGGAGTCTTTAACCTCTATTCTTCTCCTTAAGCCATAACTTGATCGCTTCTTCTATCGCTTTACTTTGATCGCCTTTTTTACCACCTAGTCTCTTTGCTACTTCCACTCTGAATTCCTTTTCTAGCTCATCATCTATTACGAAGGAGACTTTGCCCATCTAATATCACCCGCACAATTTATAGGAATATCTACTTATATGATTAACGGTTATTATTGATATTCCTATATTCAGAAATGTTTATATAGGAATATGACCTTATAAATAATACCGACGAAAAAACTTGTGGCATAGAAAACGAATGCGGGTACAAAAATAGCGATTTTTTTCCGAATATGATACATAAAAAATCATCTCAAGTTAGGGGGTTCGTGTGACATGTCCAAAAAATTGTCTGACCGAGTTAAGAGGATACAGAATCCTCAGAGAATTCTAAAAGTGGTTGCTTATACCGCAATAGCCAAACCGTTAAACGGTTCTCTTCCTAGAAGTAATAATTCGCATTTTTTGAGATTATATCCTATAAAGTATTCTTACAGGAATGGTAAAGAGGAAAAGGAAGCTTTCTCTATATCGTATTTACTTAAAGGGATTAGAGGAGCTATTAGGCATCAAGTGATGAAGACTTGTTATGATGCTGGTGTGGAGGTGTGCCACACTAGCGATAAAGCGACCGATAAAGCGGGCAACAGTCTTCTCCCTAAAGGTTTTCATCTTTCGGGTTCTTGTAAGGGCAATGGTGAATGCATAGTTCATCAAGTTTTTGGATCTATGGGTACTGAAGGTTTAATTTCTGTCTACGCAGAGCCAATTACAGCAATTTCTCATAAATCGGCTAAAACTGAAGTTAAAGTTCAAAAAGTCCATATTGCCACTGAAAATCGTGTTTGCATGACTTTTGATAACAAACCTGTCCAAGACTTTGGCGAGCGGTATTTTTCCGGTGAATTTACCTTTGAAATTGATGTTACGCGTTGTACAAGTGAACAAATTGGTTTATTGATTGAATCCGTTATTAACATGCAAAGACTAGGCAGAGGATACAATGCGGGATATGGTAGGGTTCAAATTAAGCGATTTCAATTATTAGAGCGCACAATAAAGAGGATTCCGGAGTGGCAAGAAGATAACTTCATTGTCAAAGAAGAACTTAACGAAATTTCGTTAAAAAACGAGGTTTTAGAGGCTATGGAGGCTTGGAATGCTTACGTTTATACTTGAAGGTCAAATTGTAACTCCAATTGTCACTAGGAAAACTGAATTTTATATGGAAAGATGTAAAGCTATAATTAAGCATCCAAGAAGACGTTATTACAATAAAATTAATGCATCTAAGCCGATGTATCCCTATTCATTTCAGTGCTATTTAGGAGCTATTGAATTACACTTTAGATGTTCAAATACTGCAAAACTAAAACAGAAATTAAAAGATTTGTTGCAGATTAAAGCGATAGGGCGCTTTCATAGTGAAGGTATGGGATTAGTCCAATGGATCAAGGGCAACATACATTCGAATTATGAGCCAACTCACACAAAAAATACACGAACACTCCGAATTCGCAAAGGTCTTCCTCATAATTTAACAAAAGATATCAAGAAACTGTTATGGTATGCTTTGCTTCATGATTTTGTTAATACGCCTAAACATAAATCTAAAATTTACATAGAACCGAATCTAGACGGCATAGCGTATTTACGCAACCATCATGATAAAACAGAAGACAGTTTCATTCAGTTATTTCAGAAATATGACCATCTAGCGGCCATGATTACAAGAAAGATAAGGTCACCCAGAACTAATAGGTATAACTGGTCTTCCAATAGCAATATTGATTTTGAAAAACTAGCAACACAGATAAAGGAGGTGGCATCCAACATTTGGAAGTTGTATGATTACATCTATCAGAGTAAAGAACTAGAGCAATTAAACGAAAGTTTACAACATGGCCACACGTCATTAAGAAATCATTTACTGGTGATAGTCAATTTAATAGTGCATGATTTTCAAAGAAATGAACTTTGAAGGGTTTTGCACACTAAGGGACAGATTGCTGTTGTCCTGCTAAATGTGAGCAGAAGGGCTTGATAGTAGGGCGTTAAAGGTTTCTGCTCTTTACCCCACACCCAAAATATTATATTGGATTGGGGATCCTTAAGGCACTATGACTGAAACAACTGAAAAGCCCTATTTAGACTATATTGATTTTGGACATGCAAGCCTCAAAAACTTCTTCGTTTTCCGAATTAGCAAAGGTGGTGACTTGTTCCGCTGTCTTGAAGCGAAATTAAAAGACGAAGGAATTAGATCAGGTTTAGTAATGTTCATGCTCGGGACGTTGAGAAACGCACGTCTTGCTTATTTCAACACAAATATTGGCGAGTTTCACGTGAATGAATTCAATCCTCCTGGAGGTATTGAATGTGTTGCAGGGAGCGGTACTGTAAGCATTCAAGAAGACGAAATGCTAGCACATATCCATGTGGTTGTTGCCGGTCCAACGGGAAATGCCTATGGCGGTCACATTTACCCCGGGAGTATTGTAAAAGAATATATAGAAGGCGGCATAGTGATTTTAGAAGATATACATATGGAACGAATTTATGATGAAGATGTTAAAGCTTTTCCTCTGAAGTTTTTCGAACCTGAGTGAAAGGGAAAAATTAGAGAGCAATATATTGCAAAAAGGTTACATTCTGACGAGTTTTTCGCCTTTTTCTATCACAACTTTACAGGATGTCGGAAATTTCATAGCGGCACGTCGTAGTGCGTCCTTTGAAAACCTGAAGTTTCCAGCAGTCGTTCTGACGGTAACTAATGGTTGGCCACGGCGTACTCTGGCAGCTGTACCGATTGGTTTTCCAAATGCGCGTCGCATACCGTCTTGAAGCCTGTCTGCGCCTGCAAAAGCCATCATCTTGTTTTCTCTAAGAACGTGAAACGGGTGCGGGCGAATTCTTAAATGATATCCTTGCCTTCCAATTTTCTTCGTAAGATATCTATTTACAGTTTGTCTTGCTGCTTCTAAAGCACTATGGCGAATTTGGCATGATTCTTCTGCAATCAATGAAACTTTTATAGGAAACTGTTCAATGTCACCTGTCCTCAATCCCATGTCGTAGATGGTAATTTTTGAACCAGGGACGCCGCGCATGTACTTTCTTCTTGTGTACGCCTTTTTCTTGACATCCCGATAACATTTCGCTGGTCTATCTGGCAATAATAATACACCTTGTTTGAATTCTAGTAGCGTGAAGTATAGTAAAACGGTTGTTTTTTAACTTTATCGGAAGAGTTGAGAGATGATTATTGCTTAATCGATTGCACTAAACGGATGTTTTAAAGATTTGAATGAACATATATTAGCTTGCTATTTTGTATTTGGTATTGCAAAATGAACGTTAGCATGGTGTAAGGTATGCCCCCAATTAAAGGATAATATTAGAGACGCTCTAAACGAGCAAGTTAAGTGGGAGTTATACTCTGGATAAATGTATCTGTCTATGGCAACTTGGTTCTACGCTCAAAACTTACCTGGGTTTGCAAAGTTTTTTAGAGTACACGCAAAGGAAGAGCAGGAACATGCAATAAAGATCTTTGACTATATAATTGAACGCG
>JAEORY010000465.1 GCA_016840645.1 Candidatus Borrarchaeota archaeon
GGCACAGACCTATCTGTTCACTCACAAGCCAAATTAAATGCTGTGGCTAGAAGACTTAACGAAAGACCTAGAAAGACGCTAAACTATGAAACACCAGCGGAACGATTTAACCAATGTGTTGCGTCGACCAGTTGAACCCGCAGTTGTAAACGGACCCTTTCAAGCCTAAGTCTTGGATTTTCAGCTGGCAATTTTTCTTTCTAAAGAAATTGTCTTCTCGGACGAAATTATTATCAGGCTTTGGAGCATTTTCCACGACTGAGGAGCACATCTTCAAGGTGCAATAAGATAAGATCAGCCTCACTTCCTCCGTGGGACTTTTCTATATGGGCTTTATAAATAATCAACAATCAAGTAATAAAATGATTAAGTCAGATTTAATTCGTGTAATCGCCGAAAAACAAGAGCAGCTTTCATTCAAGGATGTACAGGACTCGATTTATTGCATTTTGGAACACATGTCTGAAGCATTGGAAAATGGAAAGAGAATAGAAATAAGAGGCTTCGGTGCTTTTTCCCTTCATAAGAGGCGAGCTAGGCTTGGTAGAAACCCCAAAACAGGAGTGTCTGTCACTTTACCTGAAAGGTATGCGCCTCATTTTAAGTCGAGCAAGGCATTACGCAATATAGTTGATTCCTGATTAAAGAAATCTCACTTTCGGACGTAAACATAATTGCACTTCAAAGCCGTCCTCCATCGGTTTCATTTCCCGTTATGAAGTGCTTCAGGAAAAGCTCTGCTCATTGAGTAGGGCTTTTTAATTGGCTGAAATCATTGATACTTGACCCAGATCAATTAAAGTAATTGCCTATAGTCTATTATTGATAGTGTTGAATCCCTACCGCTACCCTAATTCAACACCAAGCAAGATAAAGCCCTATGTGAGTTGTTGGGGCTTTTTTGTATCTAGACTCCGACTAAATAAATTATCCATAAAGCCGATACTAGTATCGTGTTGTGAGAAGCCCCATTTCAAGGCGCTAATGAAATAGCCCTGCTTCAATGAGTAGGGCTTTTTTACTTGAGGTAAGGTCTTTTTATGCTGAGGAACAGAGTCAATTCCGAAACATCAGAAAGCAAGGAAAATTCAGAAAAGCGGACAATAGGAATTATATTCGTGACTGAAAACTCCCGCTGAGATGCGGTCATTTTTAACATAATTGACCTCGATCAGTCCTGTCATCATTTCAGAAAAATCTTACAAAACTAATAATATTAGTCTGCTATAGAGTTATATGTTTTATGTTTAATTTTTAAGGGAATTAAGAATGAAAACTATAATGGAATTAAATGAGGCACAACAATTATTATTAATTCAAGTCGAAGGCGAATTGACGTTTACCACCCATATTCCAGTGGATGATATTTCGACAAAATTCTCTGAAATAAAAAATGTAACGGTTAATTTGGCGAATTGTAATTATATCGATTCCTCTGGACTCGGTTTTTTATTAGTTTTAAGAGATAAATTTAAGTTATCAAGAAAGATAAGAATTGAGAATGCTAATGATCTTGTTTTAGAAAAGCTTAGAATAACGAATTTTCATAAACTCTTTAATATTCCTTAATATATGGTATCGATCATAAATCCCGTAGGGCTTAATACGACTGTTTCATACACTTACCTATCCAATTCAAGATCATTGTCAGAAAGTTCTTACAGATAATGACTCAGTCGGCTTGTAGAATAGTCTCAATGTGTTCATAAGCACTCAAAGCATGGCCGTTTAGAAAATCGATTGAATAATGATAATTATCAATGAAACCTTGATTGTAGTGTGGTTATTCTTTATTTCGTAGTTCTGTGATTGAACTACTGATCATGTTTCTTCGAATGGGTTTTGGCCCAGCGTGAGTTTTCTTGAGCTGGGCCTTCTTTCACTTGATTATTAAAAGAATTCAGATGCGGTTACTAGATTACTGGATGACCGGAGCTGCTGAAAAACGGAAGTACAATCAAATTAATATGGATTTTTTTTAAAACTTACATTTCATATAACAAGGGCATGGAAAAAGACAAACTCAATGAATTTATAAATATCTGGTCTTCCGCTCCTGATCTAGGGATTCCTAGTCAAGATTATCAGCATCATTATTTCTTTATTCTTGTTCGAAGAATTGTAGAAACATTAAAAGACGGTCACGAATCCGATTATTTACATAATCTTTTCTCAGAACTAAATCAATATGCAAGATTTCATTTTCGAAGTGAGGAACTGATGATGAAATCTTTAGAATTTCCAGGATTCGACGCTCATAGAATTAAGCATACCGATTTACTCGAAGAACTTTCGATTCGCGAGGGTGAATTAGCCATGGATTTTTCAAATGAAAAGATTTTTGAGCTTTTAGGTTTTCTTTCTCATTGGTTTTCAGAACACACTGAAACAGTAGATAAGGAGTTTGCCGATTATGTCCTTGGTCATCCACTATATAAAAGTAAGCCAAATCTTTTTTAGACAAGATCTATTTTAGCGGCTGCTTGATACTCGTTAAGGAAAACAATGAATAAAATTACTTATAGTTTTTGGGCAGCCCTCGGTGGGGCTATCTTGTTAACTATTGGTTCACTCATTCAAAAGCTATTACTAGGATACCCAATAGTACCTCTGGGATTTATCGCTCCATTTTTCTCTGGACTAATAGGAGGAGGATTATTTGGTTGGATATTTTTTAAGCAACAAGAAAAAGAAAAGCAATTATTAATTGAAAAGACCAAGGCTGAGATGGCCAATAAAAGCAAAAGTGAGTTTCTGGCAAATATATCGCATGATTTGCGGACACCGATCCATGCCATTTCAAGTTTTTCTAATCTAGCTCTCAAACGCGTTGAAGATGAAAAAGCCAGAAGGTTCCTGGAAAATATTAAAACGAGTACAAATCGGCTTCTTGGACTAATTAATGGTTTACTTGATCTATCAAAACTAGAAGCCGGGAAAATGGTTGTTAATTTTAATGACAATAACCTGACTACTATAACGAACCAGTGCATTGAAGAATTATCAAGTATAGCCCATGAGAAGTCGCTCGTTGTGTTATTTGATACCGATGAGAAATTCATTGCAGAATTAGATTCTAAACTTATTTCGCAAGTCATCATCAATTTATTATCTAACGCTATAAAGTTCAGTCCCACTAATGGTGTGATTTATATCAACATACAAATGATTAAATCTGATAATAGTCAGATATTTAATGGTGTGCTGCAATTTTCAATCACTGATCAAGGCTGTGGAATTCCTGCGGAGGACCTGGATACAATTTTTGATGCTTATGCACAAAGTAAAAAGGCTGTTTCTCAAGTCGGTGGTACAGGACTTGGATTATCTGTGTCCAAGGAAATTATTAATTCTCATAAGGGAACGATTTGGGCGGAAAGCCCCTTGGAAGATGATGGTTCTGGTTCATCTTTCTATTTTATTATCCCTATCAAACAATAGAAGACTGGTGCGTAAAGTAGATGCAAGCCATCAGCCACATAGCTCAATGATGTAAAAATACAACGTTGCTGCCGGTTAAGTTTTCTGAAATACATCCGCTTTGAAGAAATTAATAATCTTTGAAAATGGCACGAATTTCGTCTGTTAAATACACGAAACCGCTCCAAATGAACGACCTTGTCAGAAAACTTCTACAGATTTACCAGGTATCATTCGGTAATATTGTCTCAACATGCTGAAAAGCGGTCCCTTTCCAAGGCTTACTTATTAACTGGTCTACCGATAAAAGCGGACGAAACTGGAATTTCTTCTGACCCGCGGCTTTCGGCAATCAGCAGCCTGTTAGTATTTGCTAATGTTGATTGAATCTTCCCGATAGCAGTCATTCAGAGACTCTGAAAGCTGAAATCTACAAAGCAGCCG
>JAEORY010000466.1 GCA_016840645.1 Candidatus Borrarchaeota archaeon
AAAATTGTAAAAGAACAGTGTGAACGATAAGAAATATTACCATGAATAGATTATTATCAATCACATTAGTTACACGAATCATTTTCAATATGAATTTGACGGATTTTGAACGGCGTAAGGTAACTGAGTGTGTGTTCAACAATGCTGAATTTTCTCTGCAGGCCGTACAAAAATGTGTAGATAAATATGTCCCAGATCAATGGGAGATCGATAGAAAAGGGTGTTTAATTAATAGAAGTAAAATACAACCGTACCACTATATGCCCGGTGCTCGGGGCGAGACCGACGGTCCATGTGTTAAGGTATACGTAACGAGGCGAGAATGATTTGTTTATATTGTGATGTAGAGATTAAGTCTTTGATTAAAAAAGTAGCTATTTGCAAAAGCTGTAACAAAGAGAGAAAGAAACTTTTAATAGTTGTTGATAAGGTTAAAGAGATGCAAAGTACTTTAGCTGAATTTTCTAAGAAATTCGAAACAGTGATGAAAGACATAGACGAAACACTGGGAGAGTAACATGAGTTTAGATGCAGATTTTAAGAAATCTCTTGCAGAGAAATTGACCCAAGAGGAGCTTGATCGAATTGAAGAGCATGGTGATTTAATTGAAGCGTTTGCGTTTCAGTGGACTGCTTTATCTTTTTATTCAGACCAAGAGGTTAATGTTTACTGCCAACGGTTCATGAAAGGTGTTCTTGATGGGAAGAAGGCGCGGAGTAAATAAACCCCCAGTCTTTAATTGTCAGTTAGGAGATTAGAAAATGACGACAAAAATGGAGTCTCTGGGGGAATTCTACTTAAATTGTAATCGTGTTTTCTAGAATGTCCAATTTTCCCTAAAAGGATTAAACTTAGAGGATTCGTCAAGTGGGTGCAGGGTGATTCTTTTTGCCTGCCCTAGAAATTCAATTGGGATTAAATAAAATATTTTGAGGGGAGCAATATAGCAGGCGACAATGTCGATATCTTTTTTAGTATAGCTTTGGTTTTTATCACTGCCATAGCCTATGCGGATGTAAAAAGAGCCGTCCTTGGCCTCAGAGCTTATCTTAGAAGTGGCCTTAACTTGAACTCTGACAAAGCGTCCGTGCTTTTCTATTATAAAATCATATTTCCGACTATCTATAAACGGTTTACATACGGCGTAACCGCGCGACAATGCTTCGACCGTGAAGCGCGCCTCGGCATATCCCCCTATCTCCTTGGACTGGATCATATAAATATTGTGAATGAAAATTCCAGGTGTTGCAATTATCTGAGAAGTTTAGTGCGTTGAAATGGTGCTTAAGCGTGGGATAATTGGTTATGCAAAAGAAGTTAAAACAAAACAAAGTCTATCAGTACCGCTTTTACGATCATTCTTGCGGCGGTGGGGATCCAACAGAGATGATTATTTTAGGCATTGGAGTCTACTGGGCGGAGACGAAGAACTTTTATCATTTCACTCACTGGATGGTTGAGGATAAGGATCATAAAGAGCATAATCTAGAAATCTCTTCGATATTAAAGTCAGCACTCATTGATATCAGGGAAGTTAAAACCCCGATACCGGTGCATTGAGGAAGACACCTTTAACTAAGCGTCTGCGATTTTTTCCTTTTCGAAGGACACGTATCCGATAATCTTTTATATAATTCTTTAGTTTATTTGATAGTCTAATTGAATCAAGTGGAGTTTTAATACCATTTTCTTCTAAATAGTGCTGATACTCTTTATAGATATTAGAAAAGTCAGTACCATTCGCATCGTTTGCATCTCTAACAATAAGACACTCCCTAATGAATCCTGCAATGGGATCAATCGTATCACGGTACTCGTAAAGCGCATTCTTAACAGTCTTACTCTCAGTAAAATGTTTCTGTTCTTTTAATCTTTGGTAGCCCACTAGAACTTGGTTCAGTACACCAGGTAATTCAGTGAAGAGTTTGTCTTCGATGTTGATATCTTTATTTGCCATCTCATCACTAAATTCTGCATCAAAAGGAACGATGAGAAGACGTCTTAGAAAACCTTTCGTCGTATCCGCGGTCCGCGGTAATTCATTCGCGGCCATCATGAGCTTGGCACGCGGTTCAATTGAGTACGGATCTTTGTATAGCATTTTGACGGGGATTGCTCCTCCTGAAACTATATTCTTAAAGACAGATGAATCAACAAATGCACGTGACGGTGTTTCTTCAGAGAGATTGAAGAGTTTACCTTGAAGCTGTGCTCGCTGTTGCTCATTGTCTAGATCTTTTGCAGAAAGAGAAGAGAACGCATCTTTTCCTGCTAACTTTTTTAAGACGTTGAGGAAGGTAGACTTTCCATTGCTACCCTCCCCAAGCAAGATGAGCGCTTTTGCGTGAATACAGTTCTCATTAGAGAAAGCATATCCTGCATATTCAAGCAAAACGTCCCGTAGATCGGTCCTTCCCAGGGTTACATCTTCCATGAAGCGATCAAAGATAGGACTTTCAGCTTCTGGGTCATAGTTATATTCTAACACATTCATAAAACCGTAGTCGGTGGAATGGGGTAATAGAGCGGGTTCTTTACCCCTTAAATCTAGAACTCCATTGTATAAATTGATACGTTTGAATGTTGAATCGTTGAACCATTCTGTTTCTACTTGGTTGGTACGAAAGACTAGCTTTCTAAACTCTGCACACTGCTGAGAGTTAGGAGCAGGCCTTACGTGTTCTTGGCAGAAACCTTCAATGAAAATATCAGGTATGTTATCCCACTTCTTCCCATCAAAAACATAGACGACCTTTGCTTCAGTAGAAAGGTAAGGGTGTTCCTGTTCAAAGTATTTTCGTAGGTCTTCATACTGGACTTTACCAGCTACTTCCTCATACTGAGCTTCACCATTAGGAGTAGTTCCGACCTTTTTCATCTGGACTTCCCTAAAACCTGTATGTCTTGTTTTTATATAATCTTTTGATTTAATTGAAATAGGTGATGTTATTTTCTGGTGATGTACACATTCCTGACAGCCTTCCCAAAGAGTGTCAATCTTTTCACAGGTCCGCGGTCCGGCACACGTTATCGCTTGGTCAATTTTCTCTTCGGTTTGGTCGTGGTCATAGCCGGGGTGCTTTTCTGAAAATGTATGGCATAGTGACCTTCCGTCTTCGAGATGCCCAACAATGGAAAGCATGGCATACCACTGTGGTTCCTTCACTTGCTCTTGATTCTCAGCGCACCATTTTAAGAATTCACACTCGGAAAGAATCCCTTCACTATCGGGTAAGTATTTGCCTCCAACAAATTTACTCTTTACCTTTACGTAACCTTCATCCTCTGGAAACGCTTCTCCTCCTGCAAGAGAGATTACATCTACGGGAAGGGGATTTATCGTTCGCTGGACAAGTTCACATCGCCCGACAAAATCAACATCTCTATATCCCTCTTCGAGAGTTTTACGATTCTCTGTACCCGGTAGTCTTAACGTATGACCCGCACTCCATATTGCTGTGTCCGCATGACCTGGTAGATTTAATTGTTGGAGACGACGATTGATTCTTTCACAGATTAACTTATAGTATTTCCGCGTTTCCTTAAAATATTCAGGGCTTTCAATAAAGTCTTGAGTCCCGATAAGAATATGGATACCCCTGCCACTGTATACAACAGCCACATCAGACGGATTGATGTTACCGATTGCTCCAAGAATAGGCTTGACGTAACTATCAATCCTGGTAATGTCCAGGCCATCAACATCAAAGGGAATAATATTTTGTCGTTTAAAAACTCTAGGCTTACTTTCATCGTAACACTCGCAGAGGGTATAGTGGAGATTGTATTGTTCGTCGTTTGGTATTTTATCTATAATATTTTCAAGCTTGTTGAAAAGGTCAATGAC